>JAFAYS010000846.1 GCA_019240175.1 Chloroflexota bacterium
AGCTTCACCACGGAGCGCATCCTCAACGCCGTGCGCGAAGAGCAGCCGGTGCATCCACGTCCGGCGATCGGCGTCTCGTACGTCGCGCCCAACAGCGATCTTGAGCGCACCGTGGCCGAGGTCTGGGGCCAGATGCTGGGCATTGCCGAGGTCGGCATCTACGACAACTTCTTCGAGCTGGGCGGCAACTCCTTGATCGGCCTGGATGTGATCGCCCGCCTGCGCAAAGTGCTTGGGATCGACACGATTCCGGCCTATATTCTCTACGAAGCGCCGACTGTCAGCGCGATGGCGCAGTTCCTCGATCAAAGCCGCCAGCAGACAGCGCATGTCGAGGCGCGCCACGATCGCGGAGCCAAGCGCCACGAGCGCCAGGCCAAGCGCCGCGCCGCAGCCAACAAGGACTAAACCATGGCACCCGACGATACCAATGCAAGCTACGATTACGGCTCGGCCATCGCGATCATCGGCATGGCGGGCCGCTTCCCCGCCGCTGCCGGCGTCGACGATCTGTGGCAGATGCTGCTCGACGGCGAGACCGGCTTTCACCGCTTTGACGACGCGGAGCTGCTGGCGGCAGGCGTCGATCCCGCGCTGATCGCCGATCCCAACTATGTCAAGCTTGGCACGATCGTGCCCGACATCGATCGCTTCGACGCGCCATTCTTTGGCTACACGCCGCGCGAGGCCGAGCTGATGGACCCGCAGCACCGGCTGTTTCTCGAATGTGCCTGGGAGGCGCTTGAACACGCGGCCTACGATCCCGAAACCTACGACGGCCTGATCGGCATTTTCGGCGGCTCGGGCTTTTGCACCTATCTGCTCAACAACCTGTTCACCCATCCCGAGCTGGTCGAGTCGGCCAATAAGCTGGTGGTAGCCGCCGGCAACGAGCGCGACTCGCTGACCTCGACGGTTTCCTACAAGCTCAACTTGCGTGGCCCGAGCGTAGCCGTACAGACCTTTTGCTCGACCTCGCTGGTGGCGGTGCATCTGGCCTGCCAGAATCTGCTCAACTACGAGTGCGACATCGCGCTGGCCGGCGGCGTGGCGATCACTGTGCCGCAGGAGCAGGGCTATCTGTACGAGGAAGGCGGCATTTTATCGCCCGACGGCGTGTGCCGCACCTTCGACGCCAATGCGAATGGCAGCGTGATGGGCAACGGCCTGGGCCTGGTCACGCTCAAGCGGCTGGACGAGGCGCTCGAAGACGGCGATCAGATCTACGCCGTGATTCGCGGCTCGGCGGTCAACAACGACGGCATTCTTCGCGTCGGCTACACCGCGCCGGGCCTGGACGGACAGTCGGGCGTGATCGCCGAGGCGCTCTCGCATGCCACAGTTCCCGCCGATACCATCGATTATGTCGAGGCGCACGGCACCGCAACCTCGCTCGGCGACTCGGTCGAGCTAGCGGCGATGATCCAGGCGTTTAGCCTCAAGACCGACAAACAACAGTTCTGCGCGATCGGCTCGCTCAAGCCCAACATCGGCCACCTCGACCGCGCCTCGGGCGTGACGGGACTGATCAAAACCGCGCTGGCGCTGCATCACCAGGTGATTCCGCCCAGCCTCAACTTCGAGCGCGCCTCGCCCGACATCGATCTAGCGCACAGCCCGTTTTATGTCAACACAATGCACCGCGCCTGGCCTGCGCGCCTGGCACCCGACGCTACACCACGCCGCGCGGGCGTGAGCTCGTTTGGTCTGGGCGGCACCAACGCGCATGTCGTGCTGGAAGAATGCCCCGCGCGACCGGAAGCCACGCCGGGCCGCGACCACCAGATCCTGATCCTGTCGGCCAAAACCGCTAGCGCCCTCGACACGATGACCGCCAATCTGGCGCGGCATCTCAAAGCGCAGCCCCAGCTGGATCTGGCGAATGTGGCCTACACGCTGCAAGTTGGCCGCAGCGCCTTCAGCCATCGTCGCATGCTCTGTGCCGCCAGCGTCGAGCAGGCGATTGCCGCGCTCGAAAGCCCCGCGCAGACACAGACCACGCAGCAGGTTCACCGCGATCGTGGCGTGGCGCTCTACTGCACAAACATCGAGGCGGCGGATCGGGCGCTGCTGGCCGATCTTTACGCCAGCGAGCCGACCTTTCAAGCGGAGATCGACAACGGGGCAGCAGCGTTCCAGCGGCTGCTGGGCGTGGATCTAAGGCCCGAGCTGCTCGACGGCGGAACCGCGCCGCTGAGCGACGGCGCGCGTTTTGTCGCCGGCTACGCGCTGGCGCAGGTGATCTTGAGCTGGGGCTTGGAGCCGCAGGCCGTGACGGGCGACGGCGTGGGCGAGTACGTGGCGGCCTGCCTTGCGGGCGTGCTCAAGCGCGACGAGGCGATCCAAATTATCGCGGCCCGCACACGCGGCGATCTCAACAGTGGACGGCTTTACTTCACACCGCAGCCGCCCGCGACCCCGCTGCTTACCAGCCTAAGCAACACCTGGCTGACACCCGAGCAGGCGACCGATCGCCGCACCTGGATCGAGCAGACACCTGCCGCCAACGCCGCAGCCGATCGGATCGCGCTGCTAGGCGAGCGCAACCGCGTCGTCGTGCTGGTCGGCTCGGGCACAATTGCCGCGACTGGTCTTGACGCCGCCACGCCGGTGCTCCACACACTGCGCAGTTCGAATGCTGCCGCCGATCTGCTGCCGACGCTGGGCGAGCTGTGGCTGTCGGGCGTCAAGATCGACTGGGCCGAGCTGTACGCGGATCAATATCGCCAGCGCCTGCCATTGCCAACCTATCCTTTCGAGCGCCAGCGCTACTGGATCGATGCGATCAAGACCGCAGATCTGCCGACTGCTGCTACTGCCACCGCCAAGCCAGCCAAGCACGCCGATCTCGCCGACTGGTTTTATCTGCCGACCTGGAAGCAAGCCGCCAATCCCGCGATCGCCGGTGGGACGCCAGCGCTTGACGCCGCGCCGTGGCTGCTCTTCGTCGGCGAAGAGTCGTTGAGCGGCACGCTGGTGGAGTTGCTGGCCGGGCACAGCACACCGATCACGGTGCGCGCCGGCAGCGGCTTTGCGCAGCATAGCGCCACCGCGTTCACCATCGATCCGCAGCAGCCCGGCGACTACCAGCGGCTGCTCAACAGCCTGGCGCAGCCGCCCCAAACGATCGTTCACGCCTGGAGCCTGGGCAGCGCGCCCGAGCTGAGCGCAAGCAGCTTCGAGCAAGCGCAACATCGCGGCTTTTACAGTCTGCTGTTCCTGGCGCGGGCGCTCGGCATGCGCTCTGAGCCGGTCACGGTCTGGGCGCTGACCAATCAGGCTCACGCGATCACCGGCGGTGAGCAGCTTGCCCCGGCTCAGGCCCCGATCGCCGGAGCCTGCCGTGTGATTGCGCAGGAGTACGGTCATATCCAGTGCCAGCATCTCGATCTGGCGCTGCCGCTGGCGAATGCCGCTCAGGAGCTGCGTCTGGCGCGGCAGCTTTTGGCCGAGATCGCGACCCAGGGCGCGGATCGCTATGTGGCCTACCGTGGCACGCAGCGCTGGGTGCAGCAGTTCGAGCCGCTGCGCTTGGAAGCGCCGTCGCAATCTCCGCTGCGAGAGAATGGCGTGTATCTGATCACCGGCGGTTTGGGCGGCATCGGCGTGGTGCTGGCGCGGCATCTGGCCCGCACCGTCAAAGCGCGACTGGTGCTGCTCGGACGCTCGACGCTGCCGGCGCGCGATGAATGGCCGCAGATCCTGGCCTCAGCCGCGCCCCACGATGCGCTGCGCGGCAAGATCGCGCTGCTGCACGAGCTGGAATCGCTGGGCGCGGAGGTGCTGCTGCTCAGCGCCGACGTGACCGACGAGCAGGCCATGCAGCAAGCCATCGCCGCGACGATCGAACGCTTCGGCGCGCTGCACGGCGTGATCCACGCAGCGGGCATCTCCGACGAGCGCGCCTTTGGCATCGTGCAGGAGGTCAGCCGCGAGGCCTGCGAACAGCATTTCGCGCCGAAAGTGTACGGTACGCTGGTGCTTGAGCGCGTGCTGGCGGATCAGCCGCTCGACTTCTGCCTGGTGATGTCCTCGCTCTCGTCGGTGCTGGGCGGCCTGGGCTTCGCCGGCTACACCGCCGCCAACATCGCGCTAGACGCGCTGGTGCAGCAGCATAATCAGCGTCATGCCGTGCCCTGGCTGAGCGTCAACTGGGACACCTGGGGCCTGCGCGCGGATCAGCACGCCCAGATCGGCGCGACGGTGGCGGTCTACGAGATGAGCCCGGCGGAAGGCGTGACCGCGCTTGAGCGCCTGCTGGCGCATCGCGATCTGGCCGCGCGCATCGTGGTTTCCACCGGCGATCTCGACACGCGGCTCAACCAATGGGTGCGCACCACGCCCAGCGATCCGGCCAGCGAGCCAGCCGCAGGCTCGGGCATCGTCCACCCGCGCCCGCTGCTGCCCACGCCCTACGTCGCGCCAACCGGCGAGCTGGAAGAGCATATCGCGCTGATCTGGCAGTGGGCGCTAGGCATTGAGCCAATCGGCATCCACGATCATTTTCTGGATCTGGGCGGCAACTCGCTGATCGGCACGCAGGTGATCACCCGGCTGCGGCAGCAGTTCCAGCTCAACCTGCCGCTGACGCTGCTCTTCGACGCGCCGACGATCGAGGAGCTGGCGCTGGCGATCGAGCTGGCGCTGATCGAGGAAATTCAAGAAGTTTAAGCACTCAATTGGAGCATGATCATGCCTGAGACCAAGCAAAAGCTGCGGGATTTTCTGGCCCGCCACTTTCAAAACTACGCGTTCGGCGACGACGAGGACATGTTCGCGACCAACTTCGTCAACTCGCTGTTTGCCATGGAGCTGGTGATCTTTGTCGAGCGCGAGTTCGGCATCACGATCGAGAACGAAGACCTGGACATCGACAATTTCCGCTCGATCAACGCCATCGCCGGGCTAGTCGAGCGCAAAGCCGCCGGTCGCGTCACCGCCACGTGATCTATCACTAGCAGATCGGAAAGCAAGATGAACCTTTCTCGTGATGAAGTCAGCCGCCGACGCGCTCAGCTCACGCCCGAGCAGCGCGCGAAGCTCGAGCAGCGCATGGCGCGCATCAGCCGCCCGGCGACGCTGTTCCCGGCGATCACACCCCGCGCGCAGGCTGCGTCCGCGCCGCTTTCGTTTCCGCAGCAGCGTCTGTGGTTCTTCGATCAGCTCAACCCTGGGAATCCGGCGCACCACATCGCGGCGGCGATCCGGCTGACCGGCGCGCTCAACCGGGCGGCGCTGGAACAAACCCTGAGCCGGCTGGTCGCGCGTCACGAGATTTTACGCACCCGCTTTCCGGCTGACGACGGCCAGCCCAGCCAGCAGATCGACCCGGCGCAGTCCTACACATTGCCGCTGCATGATCTGCAATCGGTCGCCGACGAGGAGCGCGAGAACGCCGCCGCGACGCTGATCACGAGCCTGGTGCGCGCGCCCTTTGATCTGGCGCAGGGGCCGTCCTGGCGCGCGGCGCTGCTTCAGCCCGCACCCGATGAGCATATGCTGGTGCTGGTGCTGCACCACATCCTCTGCGACGGCTGGTCGTGGGGCGTGCTGCTGCATGATGTCGCGCTGCTCTACAACGCGGAGGTCGGCGGTCAAATTGCCCAGCTCCCGCCGCTGCCGATTCAGTACGCCGACTTTGCCGCCTGGCAGCAAACCGCGCTCAGCGGCGCAACCCTTGAGCCGCATCTGGCCTACTGGCGCGAGCAACTGCACGATCTGCCGCCGCCACTGGCCCTACCGATCGATCGGCCCTATCCGGCCAGCGGCCAGGCCACCAAAGCCTGGATCGATCGGCCAATCGCCGCCGAGCTACATGCTGCGCTGAGCCAGCTCAGCCGCAGCACGCAGACCACGCTCTACATGACCGCGCTGGCGGCGCTTAAGATCTTGCTCTACCGCTACACGCAACAGCCGGATCTGGCGGTCGGCACGCTGATCGCCAACCGCACGCAGCCGCAGCTAGAGCCGCTGATCGGCATTTTTATCAACACGCTGGTGCTGCGCTCAGACCTGAGCGGCAATCCAACCCTGCGTGAGGTGATCCAGCGTGTGCAGCGCGTGGCCACCAGCGCCTACGAGCATCAGGATCTGCCGATCGAGCTGCTGATCGACACGCTTCAGCCCACCCGCGACCTGCATCGCCCGCCGCTGTGCAACGTGCTTTTCGTATTTCAAAACACGGCGCTGCCGTCGATCGAGCTGGCCGCGCTCGAAGCGCAGCCGGTGCCGACGCCCAAATGGACGACCGAGTTCGACCTGACGATCGAGATCAGCGAGCTCGCCGAACAGTGCACGCTGGCGGTCGAATATCACACCGGCGTCTTCGAGCCCGCCACGATCGAGCGCCTGATCGATCATTATCTGGCCGTGCTGCACGCGATGGTTGCCGCGCCCGAGCAAACAATCGATGCTGTGGAATTCTTGACGAGCGTCGAGCAGAATCAGCTGCACGGCTGGAACAGCACACAGGCAGCGCTGCCCGAGGCCGGCGATTGGGCAACCTGGTTTGAGGCGCAGGTGGCATGCACGCCCGACGCGATCGCTGTGTGCTGCGAGGACACGAGGCTGACGTACCATGAGCTGAATCAGCAGGCCAACGCGCTAGCCCGAGAACTACAGCAGCGCGGCATCGGGGCGGAGTCTGTGGTCGCGCTGCTAGCCGAGCGCAACATCGCGCTGCTGGTGTCGATCGTCGGCGTGCTCAAAGCGGGCGCGGCCTATCTCCCCCTCGATCCGCGTCATCCGCCGCAGCGCCTTCAGCAGGTGCTACAGCAAAGCCGATCGCCGCTGGTGCTGGCGACAGAAGAATTGCGCGCGCTGCTCGACGAGGCACTGGCGCTCATGCCGGAGGATCGACGGCCCGCGATCGCAGATATGCAGGCGCTTGCCCAGCCTGGATCGAAGCCCACGCCCAATCCAGCGCGTCAGGTCAATCCCGACAACCTGGCGTATGTAATCTACACCTCGGGCTCGACCGGCCAGCCCAAAGGCGCGATGGTCGTGCAACAGGGCATGCTCAACCATCTAGCCGCCAAGATCGCCGATCTCGACCTCACGGCTGACGATCGCATCGTGCAAAACGCCTCGCAAACCTTCGACATTTCGGTCTGGCAATTTCTCTGCCTGCTGCTGGTCGGCGGCCAGGTGCAGATCGTGCCCAACACGATCGCCCACGACCCGCTGGCCCTGCTAGAGTTGGTGCAGACCCAAGCGATCACGGTGCTGCAAGTCGTGCCGTCGATGCTGCGGGCCATGCTTGACGAGCTGCAAAACCTGGCCGCGCCGCCAACGCTTGGCGCGCTGCGCTGGATCGTGCCGACCGGCGAGGCGCTCTCCACCGATCTCAGCCAGGCCTGGCTGCGGCGCTATCCGCACGTGCCGCTGATGAACGCCTACGGCTCGACCGAGTGCTCCGACGACCAATGCCACCATCCAATCCGCCAGCTGGCCGAGCTTGACCATGAGCCGGTCGTCGCGATCGGGCGGCCCTTGATCAACACGCAGGTACACATCCTCGACTCCGCGCTGCGCCCGGTGCCGATCGGCGTGGTCGGCGAGCTGTACGTGGGCGGCACCGGCGTCGGGCGCGGCTATCTGCACGATGCCTACCGCACCGGCGAGCGCTTCATCCCCGATCCGTTCAGCGAAACTCCTGGATCGCGGCTCTACCGCTCCGGCGACATCGCGCGCTACCGCGCGGACGGTGTGATCAACTTCCTGGGCCGCAGCGATCACCAGGTCAAGCTGCGCGGCTTCCGCATAGAGCTCGGCGAGATCGAAGTGGCGCTGCGCCAGCATCCGCAGGTGCACGATACCGTCGTGGTGGTGCAGGCCATGGCGCAGGGCGAGCCGCAGCTGGTGGCGTACGTGACGGAAGAACCTAGAACCCAGAACCTAGAACCTAACGGGGAACAAGAGAACCGGGTGCCCTTTGGGCGAACAAAGGAACAAACGGAAGAACAAAGAACAGAGAACAAAGAACAAAGTACCGAAACTCTCCCCTCGCCTGCGGCAGCGGGAGAGGGGCCGGGGGTGAGGGCCAGGGGTGAGGGCCTTGCTTCTGAACTTCGAACACACCTCCAAACCAAGCTGCCCGCCTACATGGTGCCCGCCGCGATCGTGCTGCTGGACGCGCTGCCGCTCTCGCCTAACGGCAAAGTCGATCGCAAGGCGCTGCCGGTGCCGGAGCAGATCCACGAGACAGGCGCTGCCGCCTACATCGCGCCGCGCACCACGATCGAGACGCAGGTTGCGCAGGCCTGGGCCGATGTGCTCGGCAACCCGACGATCGGCGTCGACGCCAACTTCTTTATGCTGGGCGGCTCCTCGCTGGTCGCCATTCGCCTGATCGCGCGCATTCAGCAGCACACCGGCGAGCGCTTGCC
The DNA here is from genome assembly GCA_019240175.1 of Chloroflexota bacterium. Taxonomy (GTDB): domain Bacteria; phylum Chloroflexota; class Chloroflexia; order Chloroflexales; family Kallotenuaceae; genus LB3-1. The sequence goes on from JAFAYS010000846.1 coordinate 8,388, forward strand.
CGTGGCCTCGCTCTTCACCCACGCCACGATCGCCGAGCAGGCCGCGCTGATTGCGAGCCAGCAGCAGCGCAGCGGCTCGTCGCTGGTGCCGATCCAGCCGCTGGGAGCGCAGCCGCCGCTGTTTTTGATCCATCCGGTGGGCGGCAACGTCCTGTGCTATCGGCTGCTGGCCGAGGCGCTCAAGCCGGATCAGCCGGTCTACGGCTTGCAGTCGCCCGGCGTCGACGGCGAGGCGGTGCCCGAGTCGGGCTGGACGATCGAGGAGCTGGCCGAGCGCTACATCGACGCGATCCGCTCGGCGCAGCCACACGGCCCGTACGCGCTCGGCGGCTGGTCGATGGGCGGCGTGATCGCCTACGAGGTGGCGCAGCGGCTCAGGGCGGCGGGCGAGACCATTCGCTCGCTGACGGTGATCGACGCGCCCGCGCAGCACCGCGAGCTTGCCGAGCAGACGACGCAGTCGCAGCGTGCCGCGCGCTTTGCCCTGGACCTGCTGGCCACAGATTTCGGCGGCACCGGCGAAGACGAGCGCACGACCGCGGCGCTGGTGCTGCGCTTTGCCCATGAGCTGGGCGTCACACGGCCCGAGGAGCTGCTCCAAATCGGCGCGATCGATGTGGAGGTGGCGACGACCATGGCCCGACGCTTCGCGCAGGTCTTTGGGCTGGGCGAGCTTGACGAGCGCGCGGATCTCGAAGCGCAGATCGCGCTGCTCTGGGAGCAGGCGCAGCACATTGGTTTACTCTCGTCGCACCAGGGCCTTGAGCGCATCGCGCATCTCTTCACGATCCACGAGCACAACCTGCGCGCGCTGCGCGCCTACACGCCGCAGCCGTATACCGGCCCACTCACCCTGATCCTCAGCGGCGAGCGCGCGGCGCACACCGACGATCCGACCTGTGGCTGGGGCGCTCTGGTGAGTGAAGCAGTGAACACGATCACGCTGCCGGGCACGCACTACACGCTGCTGACGCCGCCGACTGTCGCCGAGATCGCCGCTCACTTCAGCGCCAGTCGAGAGCCAGGCCGGTAACACATCAACCTAGGACACTGTATGCAGATCTATCTTTCCGCCCGCGATGTTCGCAAAACCTACGGCAGTCACCACGCGCTGGCGGGCGCTTCGCTTGAGCTGTACGAGGGCGAGATCCTGGCGCTGCTCGGGCCCAACGGTGCCGGCAAAACCACCTTGATCAAGATCCTGGCGACCTTGCTGACCAAAGACGCGGGCCGGATCGACGTGATGGGCTACGACCTCGACCGCGACGAGCAGGAGATTCGCCATCTTTTCGGCTACGTCGGCCAGGATACCGATCGCTCGGCGTATGCGCGGCTGACGGTGGTGGAAAATCTGCGCTTCTTCGGCGCGCTGCGTGGCCTGAGTCGCCGCGAGATCGACGAGCAGATCGAAAAGCTGGCCGGCTACTTCGACTTTGGCGCGAATCTCGACAAGCTGTTTATGCATCTGTCGGGCGGCCAGAAGCAGACCGTGGTGATTATGCGCGCGCTGCTCTACGATCCGCCGCTGATCTACCTGGACGAGCCGACCAAGGGCCTCGACCCGCTGATCGCCAAGAAGATTCGCGCGTTTCTGCAAACGTATGTGCGCGACGAGCGCAAATCGCTGCTGCTGACCTCGCATATTCTTTCCGAGGTCGACGAGCTGGCACATCGCGTGGCGCTAATCCACAATGGCGTGATCTCAGCCGCCGGCGGCTCCGACGAGCTCAAGGCTGCGGTCGGCGCGCCACATCTGATCGAGCTACGCGACGCGGATCTTCCCGCTGAGATCAGCCAGGCGATCCAGCAGCTCGACAGCGTGACGGGCCAGATCGAGCGCGAGCCCGGCTGGGCCTCGTTTGGGCTCACCGATCCGCAGCTGGGCACCGAGGCCGTGCTGGGCCTGCTGCGCGAGCATCAGCTGCACGTGCCGTTTCGGCTGCATACCACCACGCTGGAAGACGCGTTCGTCCACCATATCGGCGTGCTGAACGAACAGTTCGAGAAATGAGGAAGGATCATGGCTACTACCACGAGCACCGCAACCCGACCTAACCAGCAGCTGCGCAGCCGATCGCGCTCGATCTCAGCCTGGACCGTGCTGCGCGCTACGATCGTTAAAGATCTTCAGATTCAGAAGCGCTACCTGCCGGATCTGGTCGGCAACATCGTCGAGCTGGGCATTCGCGTGCTGTTTTTCTTCATGCTGTCGGGCATTATCAGCGTCAACGGGGATAAATCGCCGCTGGGCCGCGATCTGTCGGGTCACGATATGTTTGTCTTCTTTCAAGGCGCGCTGCTGCTGTTTATCTTCAACAGCACGGCCTTGAACACGCCCGTCAACACGATCACCCGCGACCTGAGCAACGGCACGATGGAATATCTGTACAGCAATCCGTCGTCGCGCTACGCCTATTTTCTCGGCACCGTGGTGGCCAAAGCGCTGATCACCATGAGCATCTTTGTGCCGCTCTACCTGCTGCTGATCTTCTCCTCGTCGTCCAGCCCGACCAATATGCTGCTGGTGATGGCGGTCTGCCTCTGCGCGCTGGTCACGCTGGTCGCCTTTGGCGTGATGATCGGACTGCTGGGACTGCTCTGGAAGCAGGTCGGCTCGGTGACGCAGGTGCTAGGGATTTTGTTCGAGCTGCTGGCGGGGGCGTACTTTCCGATCGCGGCGTTTCCGGAGGTGGTGCAATACCTGGCGTACGCGCTGCCCTACACCTGGGGCTACGATCTGATCCGCTACTATAGCTTCAACGGGCAGTGGCAGCCGCTGCTGCCGGTGTGGATCGAGTGGCTGATTTTGATCGGCTTCGGCGTCTTCTACACGCTGGTCTCACGCATTCTACTGCATAAGGCCGAGCGCGTCGCCAAGCGCAAGGGCTTGCACCTGATGTAACAGCGCAAAGCGCTCCTCTCATCTGTGCCACAGGTGGGCGACACAATTAAGCGGCACATCGTGATCGTGCGAGACGATCATGACAGCTATCTCAGGCGTGTATACGTGTGATCGGCCTCCACGCAGGCTACACTTTGCACATCGTACACATTCATACCTGAGGACGCATATGTACCGCTCTTTTATGATCACTCCCTTGCTCCGGCACTCGATCATCGGTCTTGGCCTGGTTCTACTCTTACCATCCTGCACACTCACGAACGATACCTCGCCAGAAAGCGTCACGTCGGCAATTGTCCAGCCTTCGACGCCTGCGCCTGAGGCTGTTGCCGCAACAACCCCAGTTGACGCCGCGGAGCATAAGCTCGCCTGGGAAAGCTTAATCATTAAGGTGCCGGAGCTGGCTTCGTTCCAGTCATTGCCATCCGTGGCAGCTCCCGTAACCAATGGTCTGCCGCTCATCGCAGCCGGCACGTTCATGTATCCAGAAGGAATAGACATGTATGGCCCGAACCTCATGATCTTTGAGTTCGAAGGGACCGTCGAGGAGTGGCTTGACCTGGAGCGCGCGGGCGACATCCCACATGATATCGCGTCGAAGCCATTTCACATGCTTGAGGAGTCGGTCAAGCCACGCACGATCGCTGGAAAGCAAGGATTCGCCTACCAGTTTGATGTGCCTCCCCAGGACGGAAAAATCGCGGAGAGCTACGCGGTCAAGCTTGATGACAAGCAGCTGCTGGTGATTGTGACAGGAGACATCCGAAATTCCACCTATCAATCAGTCATTAACACCTTAAAGCGACAGGAGTAGCCGCTCCACAAAACCAAGCACAAACAGCCCGACTCCCAGCCAGGAGTCGGGCTGTTTGTGTGCCTGCAACCTAGCCGAGTCGATCATACACTCAATAGTTAAGTCTAGACTTGACAATGATCTAAGCCACGACTATACTTAAGTATATGCTTAACCAATCTACAGTCGATCACGTTTTTCACGCGCTCGGCGATCCCACACGGCGACAGCTTGTAGAGCACCTGAGTCGCGGCCCGGCCTCGGTGAGTGATCTCGCAAAGCCGCTGGGCATTACCATGGCGGCAGTCGTGCAGCACATCCACGTACTTGAGCGCAGCGGCATCATCCGCACCGAAAAAGTTGGGCGTGTGCGCACCTGCCGCATTGAGCCGGAAGGGCTGGACGTGGCGGCGGCCTCGATTGCCGAGCGCCGCAGCCTGTGGGAGCGACGGCTCGATCGGCTGGG
>JAFAYS010000863.1 GCA_019240175.1 Chloroflexota bacterium
TTGGTTGCGTGTTCTCTGATCTTTTGAGATACAATCGTCCCACCTTTTTCCCGTACGCCACCGCACCCGGCTCGCCATTGAGCACAGGCCACACGCGATCAGCCTCGACTCAGGCGGAGATCGGGCAGCGGGTCGAACCAGCCAGTAATATCAGGATGCTTTCTCAAGTACTGCGAGATTTGCCGGAGACGGTAGTGCACCTGGCTGATGCTTAAGTTATACATGGCCGCCACTTCACGCAGTTTATGCTCATGCACAACGATCGCTTCCCAGATTCCGGGCAGGCTGGGATCGCGCGTTTGAACCGCCAGCGACTCGATCAATGTCCCGACCAGATCTTCTAAAACAATGCCCTCAACGGCATCCTGCACGGCAGGGCCGCGCATCTCAATCTGCGGCGCAACCAGCGCCTCGTCTAAAAGCACATCCAGCGACATATGTTGGTTGGGCCGGATCGCCGTTGGCAGCTCGCCACTCCGCTGCGCCTCGCGATCGATCTTGGATAAAAACCCACTTCCACCCGCTCTTAATGACTGTCGGTCGCGCCAAAAGCGCAATAAACGGCGCACGACCACGGTATTGATCCAGCCATCTAAGGGACATTCAAAGTTATAGCTTGAAAGATTCCGCCGAATATCTTCGTAGGCGTCCAAATCCGGCGCAGAAATTGCATCTTCTATATCAGGATAGTATGGATGCGCCGAGGCAAATGCTACTACCTGCTGCATGATCCGCTGCCATTCGGCGGGATCGCTGTCGGCAAGCAGCGCATGAACGCGCGGCCCGTCTTGAATATAGTGCTCTGCAATCCGGGGCAGGATGCTGAGCGCAGGATAGCGTGAACGGCGCAGATAGACCACGATCGCAGAGGTGAGGCCATCTAGCGCCGCTGGCAACTCAGTACCGTAGCGTGTAGTCAGCCAAGCGCGGGTTGCCGACACAAGATCAACAGCAGGATTGGGTTGTTGAGTCATGACGCTGATCCTTTAGCGGAAGCTGGTCCAGCTAAGATAATCATTAAGAGGTTGTGAGAAGTATGTTGAGGGGTTGTGCAGCTAATGATAGCGATTCGCGCTTCTATTTGTCAAGCTGATTTTAAAAATCGCTTAAACAGTCAGATATTGTCCGATTTGCGCACATGTTACCCGGAGTATGAAACAAAGTCACTCAAAGATCCTCTTGTAGAGCGTAGGCACCAGCATGAACGTTCAGCGCATTCGCTGGTACCTACAAGCTCATCTGTGAGGACCAAAGACGACTCTGTTATCTCGGCGGGCATGCGCTAAGGTGGCAATACTGCTACACGATCGAGCAAGCCGTCGACCAAGCGTGAAATGTATGCAAGATGTAGCGCAGCGAGCACACAGCATCTGGAGAGGACTGAAGGCCCAGTTCCGCTGGAGCTTTGTTCACGATGACGAAGAGGCAGCATTTGTCGACACGATCGTGCAAGAACTGTCTACGCGCCCCGACTCGGCGAATTTGAGCGACGCCGAGATCAACGCGTCGATCCAGCAGCGTTACAATCGGCGCATGTACGAGGCGTTTGTGGCCGGACTGCACGATCTGGCGGATCAGGCCGCCGTTGAAGCGACGCAGCGGGCAGCGGAAGAGATTCGGCTGATCGCGCTGCGGCAAATTCGCGCCAAAGGCTATGAGCAAGATCTTGCCGAGGATCTCGCGCAACAAGTGCTTGTTCGACTGATCGAAAAGCCGTATGCTATACGTGAGCCCGGCTGCTTACCTGTGTACATTCGTTTTCAGATCAGGGATTTGCTTAAAGCCTTCAACCGTCGCCCAGCGGCTCTATCAATCGATGTGGACGATGGCTCTGAGCATCCCCTGGCCGGTAGTCACAATCCAACGCAGCAGGTCGACGATAAGCTGCTGGCACAAGAGCTAGCGAGCGAGCTACCGACTTTTCTTTCGGACTTCCAGCTGCGCGTCATCCAGCTCGTCGTTCTGGAAGAATACTCGGCGATCGACGCGGCGGACAAGCTTGACGTCAAGGCGT
>JAFAYS010000954.1 GCA_019240175.1 Chloroflexota bacterium
AGTATCGCGATCCCAAGGGCGTTTCGATTGCCGAGACGCGCGCCGACTACAACCGCTTCGACGATGCGATCTTCGTCCCGGTAGGCTGGAGCGGTCGCATGCCCAACGGCGATCCGATCAACTCCACCTCGACGTTCTTGAGCATCCGCTCGAAGTACGCCAGCGATCCCGACTTCGCCAAGGTTCAGAGCTATCTCAACGGCGGCCCGGCTCCAAGCTTCCGCTACCATCGCTTCTGGGCTCAGACCGACATTGCACTGGCTAACGCCGAGTACTCGCGGCTCTTCCCCTAGGCATGTCAGCTAGAATCAATCTTTCATGGGCGCGGATCAAAACAAGATCCGCGCCCGTCCTGCTTCTATGCTTACTCGCCTGAGTCCTGCTGCTCGCCCAGCATATCGTTCACCGCCACCGCCAGCCCAGCAATCCGCGTCGCGCTCACGCTTTGGCCCGGATGTAGCTGCTGGATTACCCGGTAGCCGTCCTCGAACGGCTGGGTGTAGACACGTACGCTGTGCTCGTTCAAATCGACCAGCCAGACCTCAGGAATGCCGGCTTGAGCGTAGCGCGGCAGCTTGAGCCGACGATCATACTCCAACGACGTATCGGCCACCTCGATCATCAGCAGCACATCGCCGGCAGTAGGCAGCGCCTCGGCGTAAAAGTCGGGCTGCATCCTGAGCAGCGCTAGATCCGGCTGCGGCTCGGAGTAGTCGTCGAGCTGGATGGGGCTTTGAACACGCACGATAGTATCGTCCTCTGCACGACGACTAAGCAGCCGATTTAAGCGATCGACGCAGGCTGCGTGACGAGAACCAATCGGGCTCATCTGCCAGATCTCCCCGTCGAGCAGCTCGACGCGATCGTCCTCGCACAAAATCCCGACCTCAGCCATGCGATGATATTCCGCGACATTGAACTGCCGTCGCGTGATTCCAGCCATGGTAACCATAAACCCTCTCACCGCCTGCCAGACATATTACGTCCACTTGTTCGTATCATATCACAGCCTGTTTTTCGCCAAGCTGATATGGCGCCAGCACCCTGGCCAGGCACATCAAATGTTCAAACTGCGCGTACTGTCCCAGCTCCGCCGCTTCTTCCGGCGAGATTCCGCCGCTGGTTTGGCGCTGCAGCAGATCGACAATCCGCCGCTTCGTCGCCTCCGATGGATACACTAGGCGCGATCTGTCAGATCCCGCACTCGCCGCGATCAGATCGATAATTTCTTCATAGGCACGCATCATAGGGCGCAGTATAGCCAGCCGGGATTGCCCTGCCTACCCCGCTTTCCGCCTAAAACTCGCTTTTCTAGCCCGTAAACCTGTGATCCGGTTAAGAAAGCTGTAAGCACTGCGCAACATCGTGGTAAGTGGCGCGAGCTACGCTATGGCCAGCTACTTAATTAGGAGGGAATTGAATGACCCGTAAACGCTTGCTGTTTGGAGCGATTCTGCTCGCCGCGATCATCGCTGCGCCGATCGCCTGGTATCTGATCAGCCCGTTGTTCATCACGCGCACCGTCAATGAAGATTTTCCGGCGGCTCAGGTAGCCATGCAGCAAACCATGAGCGACTCACGTGCTGACACGACCATGCAGGCGCAAACGTCCGAGCCAATACCTGAAGCTTCAAACGACATGATGGCGCAAACGTCCGAGCCGATGCAGCAAGCGTCCGGCAATATGCAGATGGACGCAACAGCTGAGCCGATGGTAGATCAACCGGCTGATACGATGATGCCGACGACCGAGCCAACTCAAGTGCCGACATCTGAGCCGACGGCAGCCCAGCCCACCGAAGCGCCGACAATGCAGCCAACTGAAGTGCCGACGATCCAGCCCACCGAGGCACCACGCGAGCCCAAGCTGCTACGAGCGGGCGATTTTCATCCGGTCACTCATGAGGGCACCGGCACCGCCTCGATCTATGAGCTGCCGGATGGCAAGCGCGTGCTGCGGCTGGAAAACTTTGAGGTGCTCAACGGTCCCGATCTGTATGTGTGGCTTTCCGCCGCCCCCGACGCCGACAACGCGCGCACGATCCTCAATAATCAGTACTTCGAGCTAAGCCGTTTGAAAGGCAATCAGGGCAACCAGAACTATGAGCTGCCCGCCGATCTCGACGTGAGCGCGTTCAACTCGGTCACGATCTGGTGTCGTCGCTTTAGCGTGAACTTTGCCACCGCGCCGCTGAAATAGGGCTATGACCAAGTGCAGCCGTCGCGCTATAATCGAGGGGAGTAAGAAATGGAAACGAGTATGGCGACGATTCTGGTTGTCGACGACGAGCCGAATATTCGTGAGGTTGTCGGCTTGTATTTGCGGCGCGACGGGCACACGGTAGTTGCGGCGGCGGATGGCGACGAGGCGCTGCGGCTGAACGGCATGCATCAGCCGGATCTGGTTGTGCTGGATCTGATGCTGCCCAAGCTTAACGGCCTGGAAGTTTGCCGCCGGATTCAGGCCGAGCGACGCGTGCCGCTGATTATGCTGACGGCCAAGGGCGAAGAAGAAGACCGGATTATTGGCCTGGGCGTAGGTGCCGATGATTATGTCACCAAGCCCTTCAGCCCACGCGAGCTTGCGGCGCGTGTTGCCGCTGTGCTGCGGCGCGTCAACGAGGCGGCAGCCGTTCGCAGCGATGAGAAGGTTCTCGATTTTGGCGATCTGCGCATCGACCCCAATACGCGCGAGGTCGTCGCCAAAGGTGAGCCGGTGTCGCTCACCGTGCGCGAGTTCGATCTGCTGTACTACCTGGCCTCGCATCCCAACCGTGTTTTCACGCGCGACCAGTTGATGGATACGGTCTGGGGCTACACATTCGCCGCCGATACCAGCACCGTCACGGTCCACATGCGTCGCCTGCGCGAAAAGATCGAGCCTGATCCAACGCAGCCGCGCTATCTGCTCACCGTCTGGGGCGTCGGCTACCGCTGGGGAGGCGAGCGATGAGCCTGGCGCGAATGCTCGGCGCGGCGCTGCTCTTCCTGCTTGGCGCGCTGGCGCTCACGCTGGCCGTCGCGGTGACGCTGTTCGGCATTCCGCAAGCTGATCTCGTCGCGATCGCGCTGCTGCTGGGCGTGGTCGGTGGCGGCGGCGGGCTGTGCGCCCTGGTTTTGTTGCAACCCGGCACGCTGGCGCGGATCGGCGGTGTGCGCGGCCAACTCGTCGGGGCAAGTCTGCTCGGCAGTCTGCTGCTGGTGGGCATGATGCTGGTCGGCGCGCAGCAAATGTTTATCTCAGAGCACGACCTGGCGCTGCTGCTCACAATGCTGCTGTTCGCGGCGCTGCTGGCGATCGGCCTGAGCTTGTTCTGGGCCACGCCGATCGCGCGACGAATCGAGGAGGTGCGCGCGGGCACCGCACAGCTCGCGGCGGGTAAGCTCGACACGATGCTGCCGAGCGCCGGTCACGACGAGATCGCGCTGCTGGCGACGGATTTCAATCATATGGCCGCCGCGCTCAAACAGGCCGCTGCGCACGAGCGCGAACTTGAGCAGGCGCGCCGCGACTTGATCGCCGCCGTCTCACATGATCTCAGAACGCCACTCTCGGCAGTGCGCGCTCTAATCGAAGCGCTGGCCGATGGCATCGCCGCTGATCGCGCAACCGAGGAGCGCTACCTGCGCTCGGCCCAATACGAGATCGCGCATCTGAGCCAACTCGTCGACGATCTTTTCGAGCTATCGCAGATCGACGCGGGCGTGCTGCGGCTCAATCTTGAGCGGGCATCGCTCCACGATCTGATCTCGGATATGCTGTCGAGCTTTCAGCCGCAGGCCGCGCAGCAGGGAGTGCGCTTGATCGGCGAGGTTGTGGGCGACATCGATCCGGTGCTGATGAGTCCACCCAAACTTCAGCGCGTGTTCCACAATTTGCTGAGCAACGCGCTGCGCCACACGCCCGCCGACGGCACGATCCTGCTGCGGGCGCAGCCGCGTGGTCAGCTGGTGCAGATCGAGATTGAAGATACCGGCGAAGGCATTCCACCCGGCGATCTGCCGCACGTCTTTGAGCGCTCGTTTCGCGGTGAGCGCTCGCGTACGCGTCAGGGCATTGAGCGCTCGGCAGGCGCGGGTCTGGGCCTAACGATCGCGCGGGGCTTGATCGAGGCCCACGGCGGCACGATCAGCGTCGAGAGCCAGCTTGGCCAGGGCTCCCGCTTCTGCTTCACGCTCCAGCGCGCCTAGCCAGCGTTTTGAGCACTCGTTACACTTATGAGTACTCAGCTATACCTTTGGGCTATTTTAATAAAACCTAAACCTGTGCTACCATAATCGAGTGCCACATCGGGCATCCCCCAAGGTGCGTAACAAACGCACCATTTTGTTGCCAGGAGTCCTCGACATGGGAAGAGCGGTCATCCTCAGCATTCCGTTTCATGGTCATGTCAATCCAACGCTGGCGGTAGTTCAAGAGCTGGTAGCACGCGGCGAAGAAGTAATCTACTACTCCTCCGAGATCTTCAAAGAGCGGTTGGAGCAGGTAGGCGCGCACTTTCGACAGTACGATAGCCTGTTCACCGATGAGGTGCTGCAGACGAGTGCTAACGATTTTGCGGCATTTCTGATCGAAGAAGCGCTGCATGTTGTGCCGCAGGTGCTGGAAGAGATCCGCGCCACACAGCCCGACTATATCGTCTACGATACGCTGTGCCTTACCGGGCGCTGTGTGGCGCGGGCGCTGGATCTGCCGGCGGTAATGCTGTTTACGACGCACGCAGCCGGGATCTCAGGCCGGATTCAAAAAACACGCAAATCCTCGGCACCACCCGTGACCATGGCTCATCTACCGGTAGCCGCGCCGCAGCCAGGCGAGCCACAGCAAGACGTGCTGATCGTGCGCGGCAATGGGCGTAGTCCGTTTCCGCCAGGGTTTCGCCCTGCCGCACCGCCGCAAGGCCCAGGCGCTGCACCGCCGCAAGGTCCAGGGGTTACTCTGGCACAGCCGGCAGCGCCCCCAGCCGGCGAAGATCCGGCCAAGACCTTCAACTTGCCGCTGACGAATCCGTCTGAAGTTTTCGACTATGCCGAGCCTTTGAATATCGTCTTTGTGCCGCGCGCATTTCAAGTTCCGGTCAAAACCTTCGACGAGAGCTACGTTTTTGTCGGGCCGTCGATCCGCGCTCAAAATGCGGAGCAGCCGCAGATCACGCGCAGCACCGAGCGACCAACGCTGTATATTTCGCTCGGCACGGTCAACAACGAAGAGCCCGAGTTTTTCAAGCAGTGCCTTGAGGTATTCGGCAACACCGAGTGGCAGGTCGTCATGTCGATTGGCGAGCGGCTGGATATCGCTCAGCTTGGCGAGATTCCCGCCAATATCAACGTCGCGCAGCATCATCCACAGCTCGCAGTGCTGCCCAACACCGATGTCTTCATCACCCATGGTGGCATGAATAGCACCTTGGAAGCGCTCTCACACGCCATCCCGCTGGTTGTTATTGCGCAAATGCCCGAGCAAACGGTAACGGCGGAGCGCATTGCCGAGCTCGGGATCGGCATCGCGCTTGACAAGTTTATGCTCACTGGCGAGGACCTGCGCGAGGCGGTCTACCGTGTGCACAACGAGCCAAGCTTTCGGCAAGAGGCCGCGAAAATGCAGGCGGCGATTAAGGAGTCGGGCGGGGCGAAACAGGCCGCCGATGAGATTCTGCGCTACACAACCGCAGGTCGCAAGGCTCCAGCCTTGGACGTTGCCGGCTCATAGCACAATCTGACCATCGACAGCGGCGAGGAGAGCGCGCACCAAGGCGTTCTCCTCATCGTTTACCAGCATTCCCCGGCAAGCATATTGCTTCGAAATGGTGCAAAGCGGGGCACGATCAGGCAGCCGCAAGCAGTAGATTTTGCATGGAGCAGCAAAGCAATGGCGCGTAATAAACGAGCATGGCTAGTTGGGCTGGGAGCGTTGGCAGGCCTTGGCGCGGTCGCGGCGCTGCGCGAGCGCGATATAGGCGATCCCACCAGCGATTTCACAGCGCACGGTTTTGTCCGCCGCACTGTCGCCACACCCGCCGGCGCGATGGTGTACTACGAAGCCGGTCAGGGACAACCGCTGATTTTCCTGCATGGCATCGGCGGCGGCGCGTCGTCCTGGATCTGGAGCAAGATCGCGCCCGCGTTTGCCGCAAGCTACCGCGTGATCGTGCCGGACTGGATCGGCTGGGGCTTGTCCGAGCATCCTCAGCGCTGGCTGCTGCCCGAAGATTATGTCGCCGAGCTTGATGCGCTGCTGCGGCATGTCGACGCGCCCGCGCTGGTAGTGGCACAATCGCTGGCGGCTGGTTTTGTCGCGGATCTGGCCTGCCTCAAGCCCGAGCTTTTTGTGCGCCTGGTGCTGATGGCACCGACCGGCGGCAAAGACTTTGGCCGCGAGCTGTCCGACTCGGTTGCCGGCAAGACGTTGAAGTCGCTGGCGCGCAAGGAGCCATTCAACCAGCAGTTCTACCAGGCGCTCTTTCATCGCCGCAGCTTTGTTCGTTCGTGGCTGGTCCGGCAGGGCTTCTACGACGAAGCCGCCGTCAGCGATGAGCTGGTCAACGGCTTTCTCTACTCGGCGCGACAGCCCAACGCCGCCTACTCAGCACTACCGTTTCTCACCGGCGATCTCCGCTTCGATTTCGCGGTCAAGCTGCGCGATCTCAACGTTCCCGCCGCGATGATCTGGGGCGCGCAGGAGCGCGAGGTTGGTCGCAAAACCGCTGAGCAACTGGCGGCGGTTAATCCTGACGTGCCGCTCTACTTCATCGATCGTGCCCGCGCCACACCCGAGCTTGAGCATCCCGCCCAGACGATCGCACTGATCCAGCGGCTGCTCACAGGCGAGGCCGAGCAGGAACGCACAGTGTAAGCAGAACCTAGAACTAAGAACCTAGAACCTAGGAACCAACGAACAAGGGAATAAAACG
>JAFAYS010000969.1 GCA_019240175.1 Chloroflexota bacterium
TTCTAGGTTCTGGGTTCTAGGTTCTCTGGTTCGTTTGTTCTTTCATGGAGGAGCTATATGGCAGTGAAGCGCATCAACGTCGACGAATTGTTGCGGTTGCCCGCCTTTTGTCACGCTACGATCGCCGGCGATTTCATCTATGTTTCAGGCACACTCGGCACCGAGCCCGGCGGTCGCGATCTCGTCGCAGGCGGTACAGGGCCGCAGACCACGCAAACGCTGCGCAACATCGAGATCATTTTGCAGGCCTGCGGCGCGTCCTGGGCGGACGTGGTCAAAGTCAACGTGTTTCTGGCCGACATGGCTACCTTTGGCGAGATGAACGAGGCTTATCTCGCCGTGCTGGGCGCGGACCCGCCGGCGCGCATCACCGTTGGGCGCGCGGATCTAGCGCTGGGCGGAGCGGTCGAGATCGATTGTGTGGCGTATAAGCCGCAGTCGTAGCGCGTCGTTTTCCGAAAACATATGCGGCAGGCAACGACGGAAGACAATGATCTTCCGTCGTTTGCGTGTGCTCAGTCGCGGCGCAGCTCAGCAACGTCTGCCAATACAGCGGCGGTCGCACCGACGATCGCGGCGAGGCGCTGGTAGTCGAGTTTTTCGGGCGTGTCGGTGGGCTGATGGTAGTGCCGGTAGCGAAAGTTGGCGGTATCGGTGACCATCATGGCGGGAATGCCGGCGGCCCAGAACGGCAAATGATCGCTGCGGGCAAAGTTGCGCACGGCGGGAATCCAGCGCTGAAGCAGCGTCCCAATGATCGGCAGATCGTTGGGCGCGCGCAGCAGCAGCGGCGCATGTACTCCGGCCAGATGCGCCAGCGCGGCGGCAAAGGTAGCGGCGCTGCGCAGCACGGCTTGATTGTAGATCACAGCTGTAAAATCCGCCCGCGACTGTCGATCGCGAATCTGCTTGACCTGCCTGGGATACAACAGCTCCATCTGCCCAGGCAGGCGCTGCGACTGCGGCGTCGAATCGGTGTAGGCGATCGTTTCGAGATTAATCGCCGCCAGCACCCGCCACTCACGCAGCAAATCGGCGACCAGCGCCTGGGCCCCGAAGAAGCCAATCTCCTCCATGTCGGTTGCCGCCAGCACGATCGTCCGCGTGAACTGATAGGGCGCGATCGCGCGTGCCAGCTCTAGCAGCGCTGCGACCGAGGCCGTGTTATCGTTAGCGCCGCGTGTATGCGACGTTGTGTCTTGGTGGGCCAGCACAACGATCGCCTCACCTGACTGCGTGCCTTGCTTGCAGGCAACCACGTTTGCGCCCTCCAACAAGCTATAGCTGGTCGGCGGCGCGGGAAAGCGGCCATTGTTACTATAGCCTAGAAAGCCTGCGACATGCGCGCAACGAAACGGCGACAGCTGCGCGCTCCACCCCGCCGCTTGAAACGCTTGCAGAATCATCTGATCCGCCTGCTGCATCCATTCGGGCCGATCCAGCCGATTGCGCGGTGCCGGCAGCGCCACCACATCGGCGTGGAGTCTCTCGGGGCTAATAGTGGGAACCAGTTGATCGAGCCAGTCGCGCAGCGCCGGATCAAGCGTCGCTTGCCGAGATATTGGCATGAATATTCCTATTTCTCGCGATTTATTCGTGCGGCAAGCATAGAGCAGGAAGCGCCGATCGGCAAACGCAGGGCCGCACTTGCTCGGATCGCGCTTTCGGGGTAGCCTGCTGCATCTGCGTGTTTGTTGATCACGCTTGATAGCTTTTAAGACAGGAAAAATGTATGCAGAAAATATGTGTTTTTTGCGGCTCTAGCCCTGGCCTGCTGCCCGACTATCTGACTGCCGCGCGTGAGCTGGGCGCTGCGCTAGTGCGCCACGATCTGGGCTTAGTCTATGGCGGCGCGCATGTCGGGCTGATGGGCGAGATCGCCAATAGTGTGATGCAGCACGGCGGCGAGGTGATCGGCGTGATGCCGCAGTCGCTGATCGACCGTGAGATCGCGCACCGTGGCCTGAGCGAGCTACATGTTGTCCAGTCGATGCATGAGCGCAAAGCAAAGATGGCCGAGCTAGCCGACGGTTTTATCGCGCTGCCGGGCGGCTTCGGCACGCTGGAAGAGCTATTTGAGATCGTGACCTGGGGCCAGTTGGGGCTGCATCGCAAGCCGTTTGGCCTGCTCAACGTGAACCAGTTCTTCGATCAGCTGATCGGCTTCCTGGATTTTGCCGTCGGCCAGCAGTTCATCCGGCCCCAGCACCGCGAGATGATCCTGGTCGATGCCGAGGCCGATCGGCTGCTGGCGCGCTTCGCAGCCTACGAGCCGCCCAGCGTGACCAAGTGGATCGATCGCGCGGAGAGCTAGGCCTCAAGATCCAGCTTCATGCCGACGTGCGAGGCGACAAAGCCTAGCCGCTCGTAGAAGCGCTGGGCGTCGGCGCGGCTGGCGTTGGTCGTCAGCTGCACCAGGCGACAGCCCTGCTCACGGGCGCGCCCGATCGCCCATTCGAAGAGCCGCCCGCCGATGCCGTGGCTGCGCACATCGCGATCGACGCGCACAGCCTCGATCTGCGCCCGCGTGCCGCCCTGGAACGAGAGGCCAGGAATAAAGGTTAGCTGAAGCGTGCCGATCACCGCGCCGTCATGCTCCACAACAATCAGCTCCTGGCGCGGATCGGCGTCGATCGCCGCGAACGCATGGTAGTAGGCCTCTGGCAGCGGATCGCGGTAGGCTTCGCGCTGGCTGCCCAGCGGATCATCGGCCAGCAGCCGCACGATGGCCGGCAGATCAGCGCGAGTAGCGCGGCGTATCGTGATCGAAAACGACTCGGCGGTGTGATTCACGGCTGACTCCCTGCATTTACTCTGATCAGTAACGACATCAGCGCTCGCTTCCAGCCGGCTCCTCGATCGCGCACGCGCCAATCATAAACTGCGCCAGATCTCGCGCCTCGGCATACGGACTTTGTCGCAGCGCTGCAAATACGCCCTGCTGATCGACCGGCGCGCGATTCTGCCCGAGCTTGAACTTGCCTTCCAGTCGCGCGATCGGCAGCTCGAAGCCGACGATCGCCTTAAGCTGGCGGGCGGTATACTCGTCGGGCAATACGCCCGGCCAGGGCGCGGGCTGATCGGCCTCGTAGGTGTCGATCAGATCGTGAAGCTGGGACTCAAGCCACTCAGCATCGTCGCGGATCTGGGGCACGCCATAGGCATGAACCGTCACATAGTTCCACGTGGGAACGGTCGGCGCGGTCTCGGCGGTTGGGTACCACGAGGGCGAGATATAACTGTGCGGTCCCTGGAAGATCACCAGCATCTCGCGATCGGACAGGAACTGCCGCCAGTGTGGATTGGCCCGCGCCAGATGACCGACGAGCGCGCCATACGGGCTAAGCGGCGACTCGCGCAGCAGCAGCGGCAGATGTGTCGCAAACGGCACGCCCTCAGCGGTGCCGATCAGCGTTGCAAAGCTGTAGCGCCGCATCACGTCCTGCAGCGTGGGCAGATCTTCGACATGAAAAGATGAAGGAATATACATGGTCGTTCTCGCTTGTTACATTCGTCCCAGCATAGCGCAGATCAGACGGCCAAGCTAGAGACATTCGACCGACGATTCAAACAGGCCAATCGCCACATGCCGCTCATTCCGACGAGCAGCATGTGCAATGATTGGACCGATTCGGATCGATGTTTACCACTTTTGACCTGTTGACGGATGGTTGACACACGCTTATAATTTTTGACAGTTATCATCTTGCATCCAACCATCTCGCCGACAGCCCAATCTACTGACCGCATTGGATTCGGCGAACTTCAAAGTGGCTCACAGGCTCCGTCCTACGACAGCCGCGTCCCATCTGACCGATGCTTCCATACGATCGAGCAGCGCCTACGGGAGCGCGCAGCCTGACCGTTCGTCTCAAACAGGCTCCACGATGGACTACTGCTACGCCAGTAGCCTTTGTAGCTCGCCAGTAGCAGTGGCAATGCCCACCGAAAGCAACACGATGAGCATGTTACCCCCTCACTCCTCGATGGCTTTAGGAACTCTTGTTGAACTTCTCCAGCAGCGCGCTCAGCACCAGCCGCAGCGGCTTGCATATCGATTTTTGCTAGATGGCGAGCTTGACGCTGTTGAGATAACCTATGCCGAGCTTGATCGTCAGGCGCGCGCGATCGCGACGCTGCTCTCACCAGCCGCGCTGGGCCAGCGTGTTCTGCTGCTCTACCCGCCCGGCCTCCAATATATCGCGGCCTTTTTCGGCTGCTTGTACGCGGGAGCGATCGCGGTGCCGGCCTATCCGCCGACCTCGGCGCGCATGGACCGCACGCTGCCGCGCCGATTACGGGCGATCGTGCAGGATGCGCAGCCACTGGTCGCGCTGACCAACACGGCGATCTTGCCGCTCGGCGAGGCGCTGGCGGCGCAAGATCCGGCGATGGGCGCGGTGCGCTGGCTGCCGACCGATACACTGGACGACGATCTGGCAGATCGCTGGACCGCGCCCGATGTGAGCGGCGCGACGCTGGCGTTTTTGCAGTACACCTCGGGCTCAACCGCGACGCCCAAGGGCGTGATGCTGACGCACGGCAATCTGCTGCACAACCTGCTGCTAATCAAAGAATCGATCCAGGCGAACGAGCACAGCCAGGGCGTGATCTGGCTGCCGCCCTACCACGATATGGGTTTGATCGGCGGGATTTTGCAGCCGATGTACAGTGGCTTTCCGGTCACGCTGATGTCGCCGCTCTCGTTTTTGCAGCGGCCCATGCGCTGGCTTGAGGCGATCTCGCGCTACCGCGGCACGATCGGCGCGGGGCCAAACTTTGCCTATGATCTGTGCGCCCGCAAGGCCACGCCGGAGCAGATCGCGGCGCTGGATCTCAGCAGCTGGACGGTAGCGCTCAACGGCGCGGAGCCGATTCGCACCGATTCGTTGGAGCGCTTTGTGACGGCCTTCGAGCCGTGCGGCTTCCGGCGCGAAACGTTCTATCCCTGCTATGGCCTCGCCGAAGCCACGCTGATCGTTTCGGGCGGGCAGATGTCGGCATCGCCGATTGTGCGCAGCTTCGACGCGGAGGCGATTGGGCGCAATCAGGTTATTGCTCCAGCCACGCCCAGCGACGCGCGCACACTGGTAGGCTGCGGCGTGACACTGCGCGACCAGCGGATCGTGATCGCCAACCCGCAGACCGGCGCTGAGTGCCAGCCCGGCGAGATCGGCGAGATCTGGGTGCGCGGTCCAAGCGTGGCACAAGGCTACTGGGATCGGCCCGAGACCAGCGAGCAGACCTTTGGCGCGCGGCTAGCCGGCAGCGGCGACGGCCCATTCCTGCGCACCGGCGACCTCGGCTTTCTCGACGACGGCGAGCTGTTCGTCACTGGACGCCTCAAAGATCTGATCATTATTCGTGGCCGTAACCTGTATCCGCAGGACATCGAGCTGACCGTCGAGCAGAGCCATTTTGCACTGCGGCCCGGTGGCGGCGCGGCCTTCGCGATCGACGTCAACGACGAGGAGCGCCTGGTTGTCGTGCAGGAGGTCGAGCGGCAGCACCGCAAAGCCGATGTCGACGAGGTCGCCGCCGCGATTCGTGCCGCCGTCGCGGAGCAGCACGAGGCCCAGGTGTACGCGGTGGCGCTGCTCAAGCCGGGCAGCGTGCCCAAGACCTCCAGCGGCAAGATTCAGCGCCATGCCTGCCGCGAAGGCTTTCGGGAAAACACGCTCGACGTGATCGCGGTGAGCACGCTCGACGAGGCGGCAGTGATCGCGGACGGAGCCGACGATCTGACGCGCGAGGCGCTGCTGGCGCTGCCGGATGCCGAGCGGCATTCACGGCTGACAGCCTATCTGCAAGCGCAGGTCGCGCGCGTGCTGCGTACAGCTGCGGCGCAGGTCGCGCTCGATCAGCCGATCAGCGCGCTGGGCCTGGACTCGCTCGGCGCGGTCGATCTTCAGCACACGATCGAGTCGCACCTGGGCGTGGTTGTGCCGATGACCAGCTTTTTGCAGGGCGCTTCGATCGCCGAGGTGGCTGACGATGTGCTGCGCGAGGTGATCGCGCCCGCCGAGGCTCCGCCCGTTCCGGTAGCCAACACAGATGAGCAGCAGCTATCACGCGGCCAAAAAGCGCTCTGGCTGCTGCACCAGCTTTCGCCGGAAAGCTCGGCCTACAACATCCCCAGCGCCGCCCGCATTCGCGGCGACCTCGATCTGCCGGCGCTTGAGCGCGCGTTCCAGCAATTGCTCGATCGTCATCCCGAGCTGCGCACAACGTTTAGCGCGCCGCGCGGCGAGCCGAGCCAGCAGGCGCAGGCGCAGCCGATCAGCTTTGCGGTCATCGACGCGGGCGAGTGGAGCCAGCCGACGCTGGATCAGCGATTGGTCGCCGAGGCCAACTGCACGTTCGATCTGGCACGTGGCCCGCTGGTACGCGTCCAGCTTTTCCGGCGCGCGGCGGATGAACATATTCTGCTCTTTGTCGTGCATCATATCGTCGCGGATCTGTGGTCGCTGGCGGTGTTGACACAGGAGCTGGGCGTGCTCTACGCGGCTGAACTGCGCCAAGCACCGGTCAGCCTGCCGCCGCTTAATTTGCGCTACACCGACTATGTGCGCTGGCAAGAAGAGATCTTGTCCGGGCCTGCCGGCGATCGGCTGTGGAGCTACTGGCAGCGGCAGCTCAAAGACGCGCCTGCGGTGCTCAACCTGCCGAGCGATCATCCCCGACCGCCGGTGCAAACCTATCGTGGCGCGGCGCATGGCTTTACGCTCAGCCCCGAGCTAACGCAGCGCCTCAAAGCCCTGGCCGAAGCTCAGCGCTCGACGCTCTACATGACACTGCTGGCTGCGTTCGGCGTGCTGCTCAACCGCTACAGCGATCAAGACGATATTGTGCTGGGCTCACCGACGGCTGGACGCAATCGCGCCGAGCTGGCGAATGTGGTCGGCTATTTCGTCAACTCGATCGTGCTGCGCACACGCTTCGACGGCAACCCCTCGTTTGCGGAGCTGCTGGCGCAGGTTCGACAAACTGTGCTGGAAGCCTTCGAGCATCAAGATTATCCGTTTGTTACGCTGGTCGAGCGTCTCCAGCCGATCCGTGATCTGAGCCGATCGCCGCTGTTTCAGGTGATGTTCGCCTGGCAAAAAGCGCACGTTCGCGACAACGAAGGTCTGACCGCGTTTGCCTTGGGCGAGGCCGGATCGCGCATGAATGTCGGCGGCCTGCTGTTCGAGTCGCTGGTGTTGGAGCAGCGCGCGGCGCAGTTCGATCTGTCGCTGGCGATGGGCGAGGCCCGCGATCGGCTGGCGGCGACGCTTGAGTACAACGCCGATCTGTTCGACGCGGCGACGATCGAGCGCATGGCACGGCATCTGACCACGCTGCTGGAAGCGATCGTGGCCGATCCGGCCCAGCACATCGCCGATCTGCCGCTGCTCGGCGCGAACGAGCAGCAGCTACTCGACGACTGGAACACGACGCCGTTCGCGGTTCCCGCCGCCTGCGCTCATACGCTCTTCGAGACCCATGCGGCCAATACGCCCGAAGCACCAGCCGTGATCTGTGAAGATCAGGTACTGAGCTACGGCACGCTTAACGCGCGGGCGAATCAACTGGCGCACGCGTTGCGACGGCGTGGCGTTGGGCCTGAGACGCTGGTGGGCTTGTGCATGGAGCGCTCGCTGGATCTGATGGTCGGCGTGCTGGGCATCCTCAAGGCGGGTGGCGCGTACGTGCCGATCGACCCAGCCTATCCTGCCGAGCGCATCCAGCATATTCTGCGCGACGCGCAGGCACCACTGATGCTGACGCAGGTGCAGCTGCTTGACGAGACGATCGCGGCGGCTGAGGTGCTGTGTCTGGATCGTGACTGGCCGCTGATCGCCGACGAGCCGACTGAGAATCCTGCCCGCTGGGCCATGCCCGAGAACGCGGCCTGTGTGATCTACACCTCGGGCTCGACTGGACGGCCCAAAGGCGTGGTGATCCAGCATAGGAGCATCGCCAATCTGATCGCGTCGTTTGAGCAGAGCTACCAGCCGAATGCCGAAGATCGCATGCTGCCGCTGACCTCGATCGCCTCGGCGAGCTTTGTGGGCGAGATCTTCCCGCCGATCTGCTCGGGCGGCGCGGTGGTGCTGCCCAACACGGTCGAGGCGCTTGATTTCGAGCTGCTGTTCACGCTGATCGCGCGGCATCACGTTTCGATCGTGAGCACCGTGCCGGCGATGATGGCGCGGCTCAACGCCCAAAAAGATTCGCTGCCTCGGCTGCGGCTGATCCTCAGCGGCGGCGAGGCGCTGGCGCTGGGCGAGATCGACAAGCTGCTGCATACCACGACGATCGCCAACGGCTACGGCTTGACCGAGACGACGATCTGCTCGACGTTCTATCACCTGGAGCCGGATCGCGACTATCCCGGCGGCAACATTCCGATCGGCAAGCCGGTGATCAACACGCAGGCCTATGTTCTGGATCGCAACCTACAGCCCAAGCCGATCGGCCAGCCGGGCGAGCTGTACATCGGCGGTGACGGCCTGGCGCGCGGATATCTCCACAGCCCGGATCTGACCGCCGAGCGCTTTGTGCCGCATCCGTTCGCGCAGGGCCAGCGCCTGTATCGCACCGGCGACCTGGCGCGCTGGCTGCCGGAAGGCCAGATCGAGTACCTGGGCCGCATCGATCACCAGATCAAGATTCGCGGCTTCCGCATTGAACTGGGCGAGATCGAGGCTGTGCTGTTGCAACACGCCGATGTGCGCGAGGCCGTGGTGGTCGTGCGCGAAGACACGCCGGGCGAGAAACGGCTGGCGGCGTACGTTGTAGAGAACCAAGAACCTAGAACCAAGAACCTAGAACCGGGCACCGAAACTTTCCCCTCGCTTGCCGCAACCGACGCCGAGGCCGGCGGAGGTTCGGGGAAGGGGGTGGCGCTTAGCGCCGGGGGTGAGGGCCTGATCCCAAGTCTTCGCAGTTTCCTCAAAGAGCGCCTGCCCGATTACATGGTGCCGGCGGCGTTTGTGCTGCTTGATGAGCTGCCGCTGACGCCCAACGGCAAGGTCGATCGTAGCGCGCTGCCGCTGCCCGATAGCCTGCGGCCTGAGCTGAGCGACACATTTGTCGCGCCGCGCAGCGAGATCGAGCGCACGATCGCGGCGATCTGGCAGTCCGCGCTCAACGTGCCGCGCGTCGGCATTCACGATAACTTCTTCGACCTCGGCGGTCACTCGCTGCTGCTGGCGCAGGTCCACAGCAAGCTGCGCGAGTCGTATGCTGATGTGTCGCTGATCGATCTGTTCAAATATCCGACGATCAGCGCGCTCACCAGCCATCTCAGCACCAGCGTCCAGGCGCAGCCTGCTGACAGCGATGAGTTCGAGCAGCGTGCTACCAAGCAGCGCGCCAACCGCGATCGGCGCAAGCGCTTGCTGGGCAACACCTGAGCGAGCGCCCGTCGAGCGCCCAAGCATAATTTTATTTAGATAGAACAACGACGAATAAGGAGCTATATTCGCATGGATAGCGCGGAAACGCAGCAAGCGGGAGATGGCATCGCGATCATCGGTCTGGCGGGACGCTTTCCCGGCGCTGCCAGCGTCGATGAGCTGTGGAGCAATCTTCAGCAAGGCATAGAATCGATCTCTTTTTTCAGCGACCAGGAGCTGCTCGACGAGGGCATCGATCCGGCGCTGCTGGCCATGCCCAACTATGTTAAGGCGCGTGGCTCGCTGGGCAACACCGAGTTCTTCGACGCTGCCTTCTTTGGGCACAGCCCCAAGGTCGCCGAGCTGATGGACCCGCAGCATCGCCTGTTTCTGGAAGTAGCCTGGGAAGCGCTGGAGCACGCCGGCTACGACTCCGAGAGCTACGATGGGCGTGTCGGCGTCTACGGCGGCGAGAGCATGAACACCTACCTGATCAACAACCTGCTCTCGCATCTGCGCATGGTCGCCTCGGTCGACAGTTTGCAGGCGGCGATCGGTAACGACAAAGACAGCCTCACCACCGAGGTTGCCTACAAGCTGAATCTGCGCG
>JAFAYS010000986.1 GCA_019240175.1 Chloroflexota bacterium
GCGCGGCGAGCTGCTGTACGGCCCGCTGCATCAGCTCGGCCTTGAAGGCGACGCCGATGTGGAAGCTGAACAGGTTCTGATACATGCTGCCGTCGGGGCTGTACTCGCTGTGGTAGACGACGCCCTCTTGCATCATCGACAGCGGATACGCGTCCTCGGCATCGGCGGGCAGGCGCTCACGGTCGGCGGCGGAGACCAGGCTGAACGGCTGGCTGCTGCCCTGCGCGGTCTCCTGCTGCTGGCTGGCGATCGCCTCCGCGAGATTGCGGATCGTGCGATGCTGGAACAGCTGCTGCAGCGAGAACTGTAGCTGATGTTCACGCGCCAGCGTTTGCATCTGAATGCTGCGGATTGAATCGCCGCCCAGCGCGATGTAGCTATCGTCGATGCCGACCTGATCCACGCCCAGCGCCTGGCTCCAGATCTCCGCCAGCGTGACCTCTAGCGGCGTGCGCGGCGCGACATACGAGGCGCTCAGCGCGTGCCGATCGCTGTCGGGCGCGGGCAAGGCCTTGCGATCGAGCTTGCCGCTGGGCGTGAGCGGCAGCGCCTGCAGGAAGACAAAGGCCGACGGGATCATGTACTCAGGCAGACGATCGGCGAGGAAGGCGCGGAGGCCCTCACCCCCTAACCCCCTCTCCCGCTGCGGCAGGCGAGGGGGAATCTCTGTTTCTTCCTGTTCTTTGTTCCTTTGTTCTTTGTTCTTTTGTTCTTCGACAACGTACGCTACCAGCCGACGATAATCGAGCACGTCTTCGCGCACGATCGCGACGGCCTCGCGCACGCCGGGATGCTGGCGGAGCACGGTCTCGATCTCGCCCAACTCGATGCGGAAGCCGCGCAGCTTGACCTGCGTGTCGGCGCGACCAATAAACTCGATCGTGCCGTCGGGCTGGAAGCGCGCCAGGTCGCCGGTTTTGTAGAGCCGGGAGCCAGGAATTTGGCCAAACGGATCAGGAATGAAGCGCTCAGCCGTCAGCGCGGGCCGATTGAGATAGCCGCGTGCCAGGCTCGCGCCGCCGAGATACAGCTCGCCGACCAAACCGATCGCCGCCGGCTCGAGCTGCGCATCGAGCACATAGGCCTGGTAATTGCCGAGCGGATGGCCGATCGATGGGCGCGGCTGGGGTGTAATCCGGCAGACCGTCGTGTTAACCGTGGCCTCGGTCGGGCCGTAGTGGTTATAAAAGATCGTGCGCTCGGCGCGGGCCAGCGACTGCCAGAGCGCCGGGCTGATCGCCTCGCCCGCCACCAGACCGACAGTCGGCACATGACCGCCGGTGTCGAGCAGGCCCGCGTCGAGCAGCGCCTGCATCTGGGTCGGCGTGGAGTTGAACAGCTCGATGCGCTCACGGCGGAAATAGTCGATCAGCGACGGCGTGTCACGGCGCAGCTCGTCGGGCAGCAGGTGCAGCGTGTGGCCGCTGAGCAGTGAGATCAGCTGCTGCACCGAAGCGTCGAAGCTGATCGGCGCGTTCAAGGCCACACGCAGCGGCGTGTCAGCATAGCGACGGTAGACCGCCGCGTCCATCGCCGCCTTGAAGTTGACCACCGCGCGCTGCTCGATCGCAACGCCCTTGGGCTGGCCGGTCGAGCCTGAGGTATAGATCACATAGGCCAGCGCGGCGGGCTCGTCCTGATCCGGCAGATCGTCGGCGGGCTGCCCGGCCAGCGCGGACCACGAGTCATCCAGCGCCAGCGCGTCGACCGGCGGCAGCGCGGCGACCAGCGACGGCTGAGTCAGCACCAGCGCGACTCTGGTATCGTCCAGCATAAACTGGATGCGCTCCGCCGGATAGCTGGGATCGAGCGGGACATACGCGCCGCCGGCCTTGAGCGTGCCCAGCAGCGCCACAATAAGCTCAAGCGATGGCCGCATATGAATGCCGACCAGCGCATTGTCGCGCACGCCCTGTGCTTGCAGCAGCCGCGCCAGCTGGTTCGCCCGGCTGTTCAGCTCGGCGTAGCTCAGCTGCCGCCCATCGATCACCACCGCGATCGCGTCGGGCGTGCGCGCGGCCTGCGCCGCAAACAGCTGCTGGAACGAACTGCCCGTCACCGCGTCGAGCGACGTGCGATTGAAGTCCGCGATCACGCGCCGGCGCTGCGCTGGACCAAGCAGCTTCAGCTGGCCGATCGTCTGCTCCGGATGCGCGACGACGCCCGACAGCAGCGTTTGGAGCTGCTCGACCAGGCATTGGGCGGCCTCGGGCGTGAAGAACGCGGCATCGTAGTCAAGCGCGAGATCGAGCTGGCCGTCGTGCTCACCGCATGACAGGCGCAGCTTGAAGCGATCGATCTGCGCCCCGAGTCGCTCGATCGCCAGCTGCACGTCACCCGCAGCGACCAGCGGCGCGGCCCGGCGATAGGCGAAGCTGAAGGGCAGCACCGGCAGCGTGCCCGGCTTGCCCGTGGCCAACTCCTGCTCGTGCCAACTAAAATATTCTTGCCACTCTTGCAGCTCCTGCGTGGCGGCGGCTGTCTGCCCAAGCAAATCGGCAAACCGGCTGCCTTCATCGATCGCGACCACCACCGGCAGATACTTGGCGAAGAGTCCCAGCGCCTCGGCCAGCTCCTCGAAGCTGCGGCCATCGTTGGCGATCGCCACCGCCAGCCGGTCGTAATCGGTCAGCCGAGCCAGCAGCGCCTGCCAGGCCGCCAGCAGCACCGTCTCAGCCGACACATTCTGCGCCTGTGCCAGCTGCTCAAGCTGCTGGTGCAGCGCGCGATCGATCACAATTGGCAGGCGCTGTAACGAAGATGCCGCGCCGCTCGGCTGCTCAATCGGTAGCGTGACGGCGTAGGCACCGGCCAGCGCGTGTCGCTGCCAGTAGTCGCGCCAGAACTTGCGGCCTTCCTCGGTCTCGCTCGACTCCAGCAGGCCGTTCTGCCACTCGGCGACGTCGGCGTACTGCATGATCTCGGGCTCGTAGTCGCCATTGGTGAGCGCCGCCGTGTAGCTTTCGCCCAGCGCGACGGCCAGCAGCTCAAGCGTAGTCTCGTCGGCGCAGGCCGCCGGCAGCACGATCAGCAGCCGGTGCTCTTCAGCCGACAGGCTGAGCAGCGTGGCGTGCAAGACCGGGCCGTGTTCGAGATCCAGCGGGCTAGACTCCGCCGCCTGCCAGAGCGCATCGACGCGCTGCGCCTGCTCATTCGCCGCCAGACCTGACAGATCGTGCTCATCCCAGGCGAGCGCGCCCTGCTCCGCGATCACCTGCACCGGCAGCCGCACGCCCGGCAGAAACTGAAACGTCGTGCGAAAAATCTCGTGGTTAGCCACAATACTTTCGATGGCGGATCGCAGTGCCGCGCGATCGAGGCGACCCGTGACGCGCATCAAGCAGCGCGCGCGATACGCATCGCCCTCGCCCTGCTCGATCAGCCACAAACGTTTCTGCTGCGGCGAAAGTCGAAAACCTTCACTCATCATGTATTCCTCAAAGCTGCGTCCGTCGCGCGGACAAACAGCATGGTTATGCTTGCGCTGGTATCGGCTCTACCGTGATCTCAAGCTGCTGCCGCATCTGCTGCAGACGCTCAGCCAGCGTCGCTCGATCCTCAGCTGTCAGGATCACATAGCCCAAACGATCGTAGGCGCTGTGGGCCGGCTGCACTTGTTGGCCGACGGCTTTGGTGACCACCGCCTGGACCACGCCCGGCTGCGCGCGCAGCGCGTCGAGCTGTGGCACGCCACCAAACACACCGGCGGACGGCGCGGTCAAAAACACGATCCCGGCGTAGGCCTGGCGGCGCGGCTCAAGCTGCGGCGCGACACCAGAGGCCGCCAGCAGCTGGTTGGTCAGCAGATCGATGCCGGTTGACTGCGCGACCAGCTCCGGGATCATGCCGCCGGCCAGCCGTGGATTGATCTCGATAATCACACAGCCGCGCGGCGTCAGCTTGATCTCGGTGTGGATCGGGCCGTTGCGATTGCCTAGCAGCTCAAGCGCCGCCCGCGTGGTCTCCTCGATCTGCCGCGCGTCGGCCTCGGACAGATCGGCGGGGAAAACGTGGCCCAGCTCGACAAAGAACGGCGGCTTTGAGACATGCTTCTGTGTGATGCCCACACACACGATCTGGCCGTTCCAGGCAAAGGTTTCTACGCTAAACTCGGGCGCGTCGATATATTCTTCGCACAGGATCGCGCCGGAGTTGGCCTGGCCGCGCACATTGCTGCGCATCGCCAGCAGCTCGGCGGCATGAGCGCGCGCATCCTCGGGCGTGGCGCACAGCCGCAC
>JAFAYS010000991.1 GCA_019240175.1 Chloroflexota bacterium
CCGACCAACACGCCGACGCCGACGAATACGCCGGAGCCAGTAGCGGTGATTGGTGGTACGGTCTTCTTCGACTGGGATGAGAGCGGCACGTACGAGCAGGATTACGAGTTCGGATTGACCGGTATTACCGTCAATCTGTACCTGGACGATGGAGACGGTGTCTTCGAGCCTGGCAGCGGTGACGTGCTGGTTCGTGCGACTGCATCCGACTCGACGGGTGGCTACTTCTTCTCCAATCTCGATCCGGGAACCTACTGGGCCCAGACTGCCCATCCCGCGAACTACTCGACCACCTCGCCGAACCCGGTCGGCCCGATCGAGCTGAGCGCTGGTGAGTTCGAGAAGGCTGACTTCGGCCTGATCGAGTACTTCTAGTCCCTTGTCGGACTACACGCTGCGCTGAATAACTCGGTGCAGCGTGTAGGCTACTTCTACTCTTTGTTGAACATACTTAAAAACATTCCGGCAGGCATTAGAGCCTGCCGGAATATCTGTTTGATAGTGCTTTTTGGTTTGCGCCGATCGGGGTAGAGTGCTTACGCACCCTGTGCCGCTTGTGGCTTTTGCGGCTGCGGCGCAGGTGGTCCGAAGCGCACCTCAAGCACACCGTGTTTGAAGACGGCGCGTGTCGCCTCGCGATCCGCTAGCGTCAGGGGCAGAATCAGCTCCCGCCGGAAGTTGCCGATCTCGATGAAGAGTTGATCTCCACGCTTGGTCATGTTGACCTTATCGAGCTCGACGTGCGGCAGCGGCAGTCGCAGCATATATTCCTCGCCGATCTTGGTCAACTCCTGAGTCGGGCCGTTGAAGAAGATCTGGGTTGGATCGGCTGGGCCAAAGAGCGTTTCGCCGAGCCGTCGCAGATCGTCGATCCCGCGTAGATCACGTGCTTCGTAGGGCGCTTCCCACATCGGCAGCGGCGCGA
Source organism: Chloroflexota bacterium (assembly GCA_019240175.1). Taxonomy (GTDB): domain Bacteria; phylum Chloroflexota; class Chloroflexia; order Chloroflexales; family Kallotenuaceae; genus LB3-1. Next base: position 926 of record JAFAYS010000991.1, read on the forward strand.
ATAGCTCATGAGCCTGCTTGCGGTAGCCTTGCTGGATCGCATACAGCCGTTCGAGGAAGCTTGCTCCCTGCTGCACATCGTCTGGCAACACGCGGTTGAGCACCGCCCCGTCGATCGGATAGCCGTAGAGCGCAAGATAGGTTGCTGCTCGCTGCGCTTCCTTGAGCACCATACGCTCGGGTGTCAAGACCAGGCGATACGACGAAACCTTGGGATCGGTGAGCGTGGCGCGTAGCTCGTCGATCTCCGCCATAAACTTAGGCAGCGACTCAAACACATCGCTGGCAGGGATGAGCGCGCGCACCAGCGGACGTGCAATCTTAACAGTTGATTGCTCCCAGTTGAGCACGCGACCCGCGTACCATTGGAAAGTTTCGGGCATCGTCAGCAGGCGCACCGTCTCGCCAGTTGGGGCGGCATCCACGATCACCGCGTCGAAGTTACCTTCACGGGCCTGGCGGCGAATATGCATCAGGCTGACGACTTCTTCCATGCCGGGGATCACCGACAGCTCTTCTGCCGCGACTTCGTTGACGCCCTTACGGCGCAGCACATTTTGGAGATACGATTGCAGCTGGCCCCAGTGCCGGCGAACTTCGTCCAGCACATTGATCTCCTGGCCCCACAGGTTGGGCGCAACCTGCGTAGGCTGCGACTGGAGCGAAACATCCAGCGCGTCTGCCAGCGAGTGAGCAACATCGGTTGAAACCACCAGCGTACGATGTCCAAGATCGGCGGCGCGAACCGCTGTTGCAGCGGCTGTTGTAGTTTTGCCGACGCCGCCTTTACCAAGATATAAAATAAGACGCATGAATGCTCCTTCTCAAGCGATTACGGTTAATTTACGCCCTAATCCGTGCGAGTGTTGCAGCGATATGCTACTATTCGTGCCTTACATCCTAACAGTGTACGTCTCCTAGCAGCTTTGAAACGCCGCCTACCACGGGTCGCTGAAACTTACTACAGCAACCATCGTACAATGCTTTGAGATGATCGCGTGATCGTCGAGGAGGCCATATGAGTCCCACTCTGCTCGAAGTAACAGTGGGAGTGATCGCCGCAGTGCTGGTTTTTCTCTTTGCTGTCCGCGCGATCCCGATCGTTATAGAGCAGCTATCGTATTATTTCGACCGATCTTTCGACGAAGAACAAGACGAAAAGGAACTTGAAGATCATGAGCGCTAACGCCAAGAATGCACGTCCACCGCGCCGAGGCTTGTTGGGACTATTGACGCTGGGCATTGCCGCGCTGATTGCGCTGGTAGTGCTGGGCCTGACGTTCAGCGCATGGCGAACGATTGAGCCGGGCTATGTCGGCATCATTTTCAACAAGGTCGATCGGCAGGTTGACGCCGGCGCTCTCGATCCGGGCTGGCAGTTCATCAATCCGTTCACCGAGTCGATCCAGCAGTATCCGGTAACGATCCAGACCTATTCGATGGTGGCTAACGACAATGATGGAGCCGGAAGCATCGACGACTCGATCAAGATCCAGAGCTCGGAAGGCCAGCAGGTCAACCTTGACGTCGTGATCCAGTATCAGGTGGTCAAAGAAGAGGCTGATGATCTGTTCCAGGACTGGGGTGGCGCGCCGATCAATATCGTCGAGGATCGCGTGGTGCGTCAGTACACGCGCTCACAGGTGCCGCTGGTAGCTTCGCGCTACGGCTGGGAGCAGATCAGCGCCAGCGAGCGTGAAAAGATCAGCAACGAGGTTTCCGCGCGATTGGAAACCGAGTTCGTCCGCCGTCACCTGCGCCTGATCTCGTTCGGTATCCGCGAAGTGCATCTGCCCGAGCAGTTGCAGCAGGCGCTGAACCAGAAGATCCAGGCGCAGCAGGAGGCCGAGCGACAGGAGTACCAGCTACAGCAGGCCAAGGTCCAAGCCGAGCAGGATCGTGTGGCGGCGGAAGGTAAGGCCAACGCGCTCAAGGCCCAGGCCGAGGGTGAGGCTTCGGCCACGCTGACCCGCGCTGAGGCGCAGGCGCAGGCCAACCAACTGTTGTCGCGGAGTCTGACGCCGGATCTGATTCGCTACCAGCAGCTTCAGCGCTGGGACGGCAAGCTGCCGGTCTTTAGTGGCGGCGGCGCTACGCCGCTGATCGACGCGACCAGCCTTATTAGTGACACAGCAGGCGCTGGACAGTAACGTTTCTGGCGAGCCGAATCAAAAAGGGACACATGAGCAATGTGTCCCTTTCCGTTTAATCTGTTTCCAACGCTAGTCGGCGAGCAGCGCACGACTTTCAGCGACCAGCCGCTTAAGCTCAGCCTCGATCACCTGTCGCCACTGCGCCACTTCCTCATCGCTTAGCGCGCCGCCGCCATCCGCATGCTCCATCGCCAGCTCCCAGCCGCGACGCTGCGCAAATCGCTCGATCTCATCGCGGCGCGTCTCCGACCAGCGCTGAATGAACACTTTGAACGCGCGGCTCAGCCGATCGCTGCCGTCCTGGTTAAGCGCCGGCAGCGCGACGACGTTGTGCTCGTCGTGCTTGGTATCGGGCTGCGCAGCACGCGTAAAAAAGATCGCGTCACAGGTGCGGCAGTAGCGATATTCGCCCGCGCCGTCATAGCGGCCAGGATTGGCGGCGATCGCTCCGGTTAGCATACGATCGGTCGGCGGCATAGTTCCCCGTTTGCTTTACGCTTGCATCATGCAAAGGCTTAAGGATCGATCTAAGGCCGCGCGCAGAAGTTAGCCAGACCCTGCTTGTGTAGGATCAGTGCCAGCAGCACGGCGTTATCCACGGAGATGCCCTCGTCGGCGTCGATCGTCACGATCACCGCGCGCGTCAGCTCACGTAGCTCGTCCTCAAGCAACTCGAAGTTGGTGCGCGGTTGGCTGTCAGCACACAGCTCCTGATGCAGCTGCGTGTGGTAGCGCCGCAGGAGCAGCGCCGTCGTCGGCTGCTGACCGCCCATGGTCGGCAGATTTGCCAGCAGCCCGTCGCTCTGCTCAATCAGATCGTGATCATGCAGCTCGAACAATCGATCACGCACGGCGCGGTGGACAGCGGTATTGATGTCTTCCCAAATTTCAGAATGGTGCATAGCAGCTCCAACGATGAGATTAGATCAATTGGATGCGAGCCTTATGACTCGTTAGTTTATCTTAAACCAAAACCGCAAAATACACCATGCGTTAATCAGCAGCTGTCTCGGCCTCGATATACAGCACGCGGCCACAGCGTGGACAGCGCACCAGTGGATCGGGCGTGTTGAGCAGATCAAAGACGGCGGCTGGTAAGCGGGCGCGGCAAGCACTGCACTGGCGGTTGCGAATCAGAGCCAGCGCCGTGCCGCGATGACGACGTTGGAGATCATCATACAACTCGAGCGCATTTTCCGGCAGCTGATGGGCCAGGATCTGTCGCCGGGTTTGAAGCGCCTCCAGGTCGTGCCCAAGCTGATCGAGCTGACTCTGGAGCTGTGGCTCATGCTCGGCCCAGGCGCTGGCTGCCTGCTCGACATGCTGCTCGATGTCGCGTAGCTGCTGCTCAAGCTCACCAATCCGCTCAAGCTGAGTCAGCACATGTTCCTCAAGCTGGGCCGCGCGCTCACGCAGGAGTACAAGCTCACGAGCGACCAGTGGATCGGTCGGGCCATCGCGCTCTTGCTCGTTGAGCGTGCGCAGACGAAGCTCGACATCGTCAAGCTCCCACTGAAGATCGCTGCTATGCCCGCGCTCTTCTTTGAGGTTGCTGGCTAGATCGCGTCGCGCATTCCGTAGCTCACGCAGCGCATCGCGCTCACGAAAAGCAGCAAGCAGCGCATCGCGCTCCTGAGCCAGAGCCGAGAGCTGCTGATCGATATGTTGAAGCTGTGTAAACACCTGTACGCGCATAGCCCGAATTCCTCATAAACATAAGCATACCACGCTGCCATACCCGATTCAACCGCTTGACGTAGAACGTATGTTCGAATATAATAGGTGGTAGTTCGAGCGATGATAAGGAGGACCAATGCGGCAAGAACCAATCCTATTGCAGGCAAAGCGCTTCAATCTACTGCCGCACCGCTTTCTTCATCGCGGCATCGTTCGGCAAGTGCAGCGAGTTGAGCGGTCTTGGGACGTTGGTGCCCGCTGGGGACGGCATCCAGGCCATTATTTTCGCGTACGCTGCCAGGACGGTGCGACCTGCGATCTGTTTCATGATGTGATCCTGAACATGTGGTACATCAAGCAAACCGGATCGGTGCTGGAGCGCGCCCTGGGGAACAGAGTTCTAGGGAAGGGAACATTAAGATGGATTTTTACTTAGCCTGGTTTGACGACGATCGCAGAAAATCCACCGATCTCAAGATCCAAGAGGCGGTTGCTGCCTACGAGCGCCGCTTTCGACGTCCGCCGAATGTTGTGCTGATCAATGAGCAGGATCGTATCGATGGCGTGTCGGCGGTGCGGCTCCGTCCGCTAACGTATATTCGCCCTTCTACGTTCTACGTCGGCCTTGAAGAAGCTGCATAGTTCCTAGAACAATCCGCCGTGCCTCGAAGGAAAGCTTCGCCGCTTTCCTTTTTTGTGCCTGCCTGAGTCGAGGTGAAGCTGGAAATGCACCAACGCATCCCGACGTGCAAGCAATCCGCCGCCGATGATTCAGTAAATGATCATCGGCGGCGGGTTTGTAGATGCGTGAGGAAGAAATAGACTTCGCGATCGATTTAGTTCAGCGCCTCGTTGGCGTGCTGAGCCGCCACCACCAGCGGCTTGGCCAGGATGCAGCCGCCGCAAGGATCGTCCTGGCGCTGGCCACGCAGCAGCCGCTCCACAACGCGGCCTTCCAGAATGTGCTCTTCGATGATCTCGTCGACATCTTCAGGCTCGACGCGACCATACCACACACCCTCGGGATAGACGATCACATTGGGGCCGAGACCGCAGCCGCCCACATGCCCCACCTCGGAGACCATCACCTGCCGCCCCAGCTTGCGCGACTTGATCGCCTTCTCAAATGCTTTGAGCACTTCGGGGCCGCCCTTTTTACACTCCTTGCTCTTGGAGTCGGTGCAGACCAGAATATGCTGGACGTATTTGCGAACCGTGTTCTTGAGCTTCTTGTCAGTGCCTTCCAGCTTCTTAACCTTGGGCTTGGCCTCGGCTACAGCAGCTGTGGCGGCGTAAGCCTTCTTGAGCTTCTTAAGCTTTGGTTTGGCTTCGACTACAACAGCTCCGGCAGTGGCGGTTGCGGCGGCGTAGGCCTTCTTGAGCTTCTTGTCCTTCTTCCCCATGACTATCTATCCTTTGTGGTGAGCCAGAACCACGCTAGCTCAGCCGCT
>JAFAYS010001067.1 GCA_019240175.1 Chloroflexota bacterium
GCGTGGTGCCGGCCTTACCCGCGCCAATGATCAGCACGCGTCGCCGCGTCTGCGGGCCACGCAGCGCGCAGGCGTAGGTGATGCGCCAGCCGAGCAGCAGCAAGGTCGTGCTGATGATCGCCATGCCGGGCGCGAGCCGCGGCAGCGCATCGGTGGGCGTGAGCTGCGCGAACAGGCCGGGCGTGCTGCCGATGATCGGCGCGGGCGAGGTGATAAAAAACAAGATCAGATAGGCCAGCGCAATCGTGATGCCGCCCGCCAGAATGCGGCGGATGCTGGTGCCGACCATCACCGCGTAGCGCAGATTGTACAGATCGCTCAACATGAGCCAGAGCATCCAGCCCATGAAGATAAAGAGTGCCCAGAGCGCCTGCTGCTGCCACAGCGACCAGTTGAGCAGCCGCTGGGCCCAGGACGACCACACCATCAGCGAGCCGGCAACGCCCAGCCCGATCAAGAGCAGATCGCCCATAATCAACAGCAGGCGTCGCTCCGGTATGGCGAGCCGTGAGCGCAGGCGAGCCCGTCGCCGTGCTACGGGGGGTTCGAGTACAGCTGATCGATCCATATGCCACAGTGCTCCTTCAATGTGTATCGATGCGCATATTCTGGTCAACGTTGACGATCAAAGATGTGTTCCATTCCCAGCCGGACATGACCATTGAGCGCAAACATGTTGAGTGAGACACTACGCGCTTCGCTCTCCGAGAACGAACAGATCAGAACAGCTTGTTCTCTGTTCTTTGTTCTCGAAAGAGCGTTCCATCAATCGAACAAACGGCTCGGCATCATCGCCAATCGCACCAACGCTGGCAGGCTGGATGTGCTAGGCCGTGGTCCGGCGAAGCTGTGGCCGCAGCCTGCGCCGAACCCAGATCGCAGCACTCGAAAGCAGAAATTTACTCCACACGCCCAGCCAGACTAAGCCAGTGATCGGCCAGGCATAGTTTGCCATCAAATGTTTGCGGTAAAAGATCCACATCCCGTGGTGCATCCCCCAGGCTTTGTGGTAAGGTTTGGCGTGAACGCCGCCCTGGCCTTTAAGATGGACGATGACACTGGCAGGATAGTACCACACTTGCCAATCGGCGCGTTTGGCGCGCACGCACCAGTCGATGTCTTCGCCAAAAGCAAAGATCTGCTCGTCGAGCGGCCCGATCTCGTCCCAGACCGCGCGCCGCGCCAGCAGACAGCAGCCCGAGACCGCGTCGACCTGGCTGGCCTTATCGACCGGCAGATGCGTGAGCAGGTACTGGCCGAGCTGCGGATTGTGCGGCCAGATCTTGTGCAGTCCCAGCATGTAGCTAAGCGAGGCCAGCGGTGTGGGCAGCCCGCGTTTGCACTGCGGCTGAAAGCTGCCGTCAGGATTCAGCACTTTCGGACCGGCGATCCCGACGTTGGGCTGCTGCTCCATGAACGCGTGCAGCGTGTCGAGCGAGCCCGGCCTGAGGATCGTGTCGGTGTTGAGCCACAGCAGGTAGCGCCCGCTGCTCAGCTGGATGCCCTGGTTGGTGGCTTTGGTGAAGCCCGCGTTGTAGCTGTTGCGGATCAGCCGAACCTCGGGAAAGTGCCGCTCGATCTGCTCGGGCGTGCCGTCTGTTGAGGCGTTATCCACAATAATGACTTCGTAGGTGATCGCCGGCTGGCTATCCCGCAGCGACTCAAGGCAAGGCTTGAGCACCGCCCAGCAGTTCAACGACACCATACAGATAGAAATATCGACCATAAAGCTTGTGTCTTTCTCGCTTCCTCAGACCAACGATTGGTAGACCTGCAACGTTTCACGGGCGCAGCGCTGCCAGCTAAAGGTCGCGGCGCGCGCCTGCCCTCGCGCGCCCAGCTCGCGCGCCAGCGTGTCGTCGGTCAGCACGCGGCGCAGCGCAGTGGTCAGCTCGGCGACATCGTCGGGCGCGACCAGCAGCGCGGCGTCCTCGGCGACTTCGGGCATCGACGAGACGTTGGTCGTGATCACGGGTGTGCCGCACTGCATAGCTTCCAGCACCGGCAGGCCAAAGCCCTCGTAGCGCGAAGGATACACAAAGACCCGCGCGCCATTGTACAGCGGCGTCAGATCGGCGTCGGGCACGTAGCCCAGAAAGCGCACGCGCTCCTGAATGCCGAGCGCCGTCAGCCGCTGAAAGATCTCGTCATACATCCAGCCTTTTTTACCGGCGATCACCAGTGGCACGTCGGGAAACTCAGCGGCCAGCGCGGCGTAGGCCTCGATCAGCAGCGGCACATTTTTGCGCGGCTCCAGCACGCCCACATACGCAATGTAGCGACCTGGCGTCAGGTCATAGCGCGCGCAAACCTCGGCAACTTGAGCGGCGGGCAGCGAGCGATATTCGGAGCCGGCGGCCAGCGGAATCGACAAGATCTGCTCGGGCGCGACGTCCAGCAGGCGCATCACATCGCGGCGGGTGCTTTCCGAGATCGCGATCAGCTTGTCGGCGTGACGTGCGCTCCAATGCATCATGCGCTTGAAAAAGATCTGCTTCGAGCGGCTGTGCATCTCCGGCAGCAGATGAAAGGTCATATCGCAGAACGTGACCACCGATTTGCTGGTTTTGGGCAGCGGCATGGTGTAGTGCGGCGAGTGCAGCACGTCGATGCCCAGCTGCCGGAGCTTGAGCGGCAGCCCGACTTGCTCCCAGGCCAGCCGCAGCGGTCGCGATTGCAGATCGACCGCTGTAAAGTGCACATTCGGCTGATCGATGCCGAACTCGCCCACATGTTCCGGCTTGGCGAAGATCATATACTCGTTGCGCGCGTCGACCTGCGCCAGCGACTGGACCAGATTAAAAATATAATTCCCCGCGCCCGTCCGATTCGCCGGAATCGCCGTCGCGTCAAAGCCAATGCGCATCCTATGCTCCTTTATCGACTGGCCGCCGCCCAGCCTCCATCACATTCACCTAGGCCGGCAGCGGCGGCAATCCTGGCGACTGGGCTTCCGGTTGTTCAGCCATCTGCCGCCGCTGCGCAGACACGGCGCTCGCGGCCCAGCCAATGCCCAGGATCACGCTCCAGGTCGGCGCGTTCATGCTCATCTGAATAATGTAAAACACGGTGCCGATCAAAAAGATGTTGCGTCCGAACCGCCAGTGCAGCGCTGCCGCAGGCTCGGTCTGCTTCCGAGCCAGGCGGCGTAGTGCAGTGTAGCAGATCCAGACCTGGAAGAGCCACAGCCCAAGGCCCAGTATGCCGCTGTTGGCGACCTCGAAGAGTGGGCCGTGAGTCGGCAATCCGTCGAGGCCACGCTCGGGTGGATACATCAAACGGTACACGCCGGGCGGCACGTACTCGGAGGCGGGCAGCAGCACCATGCCTGGCCCGGTTCCGATCAGCGCATAGGTTGGCTGTGCCCATAAAAAGAGCAGCGCGCTGGCGTCGAACGAGTCCATGCGAAACGCGATCGCCTCGACCAGATTATCCGGCTCCTCGCTCAACGGGCGGCTGCTGGGATCGAGGCGCTGCTGGACCGATTGCACCGCGATCGCGAACTGCTGCGGCACCACCAGCGGCGCGATCGCGATCAGCCCAGCCATGCCGAGCAGCACCGCCGCGATGCTCAGGCGCACACGATTGGACAAAAAGAGCCAGGAGGCCGCCAGTCCTGCCACAAAGATCGCCAGCGCGCTCGTCGAATAGCTGACGAGGAGACCCAGCAGCGTGACGCCAAGCACGGCCAGCCGCTGGAGCGACAAGCGGCCCGGCATGACGATCAGCACCATCAGGCCGTAGGCGCAGGCCATGCCCAGGCCGCGCGGCTCGAATGAAAGGCCGCGCGCGCGCTGGTTGCCGCCCAGGTCGCGCAGCCCCGTGATCAGATAGTACGGATCGATCTTGGTGACGAAGTTGAAGATGCCGGCCAGGGCTGTCAGCGCCGCGCCCAGGATGATCGCCTGGCCGAGCACGCGGATGTTGCCTGGGCGGCGCAGCTGGCGCGCCACAAACACGGTGAGCGAGAGATCGCTGATCAGGCGGATCGTGAAGATGATCGTGCGGCCCGGCGCGGTCATCATCAGCGGACGGTTGCCGGTAGTATCGGGCCAGGGCCAGAGAAAGCCGAACATTACGCCGAGCACAAGCAGATACGCAAAGTTGATCAGCCAGGCGCGCGCCGGCGGCAGCCGCAGCCAGGACGGAGCCGCGAGCAGCATGAGCGGCAGATACAACAATCCGACGACGCGGCCCGCCGGCAGGTTAGTTAGCAGCGCGGTATCAAAGACATGCACCGACAGCGTAAAACCGACCCAGCCAAGCAGCAGGCGGGTTTTTCCAAGTGCAAGCAGCAGCGCGGGAATCAGCACTGCCGCACACAGTAGGATCGCTTGTTGAATCATCAAGCCCTCCGATCACCAAGGCGTATCAGGATCGGTCGCTTCATGCTACCTGCGCTGCTGCCGCTAGAAACGTTGCGCAGGCGCACGTCCCATATTGCCTTTGAAAAAATCCGCTATACCTTTGCAGAGTGCTGTAGCGATACGCGTCTCGCCACGCACGATATGGCGCGCCAGCGTAACGATCCGCCCCAGAAAGAAGTAGACCAGGAAGAAGATCAGAATCAGCTTTTGCTGCTGGTGCTTGAACATGAAATACAAGCGGTTGCGGGTATTGTAGTACATGGAGAGCGGCGAGATCGCCCAGCCACCGCTTGAGCTGCTTTCACGATGGTAAATGACGGCCTCGGGAATATACTTGATCACTGCGCCGTGCTTGACGGCTCGGGCAATAAAATCGGTGTCGTCGTAGTAGAGGAAGTAGGCATCATCCATGATACCTACTTCGTCAATGATCGCTTTTGGAATCAGCATGGCGCAGGTGCTGGCCATGGTCACCTGCTGCATCTGCCGGCTGCTGGCGCTTTCGGGCTTGCCGTACAGGTACTGCACGTTCACGCCGCGCCAGAAATCGAAGTGGCCGATGTGGCTGTTCAGCAGTTGCCGGTTGTCATAAAAATAAACACGCGGCACAGTCATCGTCCGCGCATCGGTGTGGAGCAACAGGTGCTGCAAGAAATCCGGCTCCACCACGGTATCGTTGTTGAGCAGCAGGATGTAGTCGCAGCCGTTGGCCAGGCACCACTCGATCCCGGCGTTGTTGCCGCCAGTGACGCCCCCGTTGGTCGGCAGCTGGATCAGCGCCACCGACGGATAATGCTCCGCGACCCACGCCGCCGAGCCGTCGGTCGAGGCGTTATCCACGACGACAATCTTCGCCTGCGGCTCGCCCATCTGCTGAAGCGAAGCCAGACAATCGGGCATGAAGCGCATGCCGTTGTAGTTGACGAGTACAATGCCCACGCGCTGGTCAGACCTAGCCATGCATCAATCCCCTGGCGCGCAGTTCGTCCAGCGAGCGCTCGTAGCCGGTCGTCGCTGCGGTTTCCGCCGCAGCCCAGGCCAGAAACTGTTGAATGCCATCTTTGAACTGCCACTTCGGCTCGAAGTCCAACAGCCGGCGGATGTCCGTCAGATCCGCAACATTGTGGCGAATGTCGCCGATGCGGAAGCCGCCGGTCACGACGACCTCGGAGCTGCTGCCGAAAAACGCCACGATCTCACCGACAACCTCGCCAACCGTGGTTTGCTGTCCGCTACCGACGTTGAGCGCCACGCGATGCTGGCCTTCCGCGCTGATGCAGCGCCAGGTCGCCTCGACCACATCGTCGATATACACAAAGTCGCGGCTTTCCTGGCCGTCTTCAAAAATATAGATCGGCTGGTTCCGACGTGCCTGATTCGAGAAGATCGCCAGGATGCCGGTGTAGGGATTGTGCAGCGACTGGCCGGGACCGTAGACGTTTTGGTAGCGCAGCGCAAAGGCCGAGATGTCGAGCGCCTGCGCAAACAAGAGCGTCATCTGCTCCTGCATCTGTTTGGTCAAGCCGTAAAACGAGCTGGGATCGAGCCGCGACGCTTCGTCCGTCGGTAGGTGAGTGCAGGCGCTGCCGCATTGGGGACAGACCGGCTCGAAGCGGCCCGCCTGCATATCGGCGACAGTGCGCATGGCAGGATAAACGGTGCCATGCTGCGGGCAGGCGTATTTGCCCTCGCCGTAGATCGCCCGTGAGGAGGCCACGACGATCTTCTTAACCGTCTTTGTCTGCGCGTTCACCAGGTGCTCAAGCAGAATGGCGGTGCCTTTGAGATTGACATCTTCGTAGCGCTCGACTTCATACATCGATTGGCCGGTGCCGGTCTCGGCGGCCAGATGTACCACGATCTCCTGGCCTGCAAGCGCCCGCGCCACCGCCGCCCGATCCCGAATATCGCCGGCGATCAGCGTTACATGCTCAGCCAGATCCGGCGGCAGCACCGCAGCAGCACCATGAATCTGTGGACTAAAGTTATCGAGAATGGTGACGCGGCAGTTTTCGCGGATCAGCCTGCGTGCAAGCTGTGTCCCGATAAAGCCCGCGCCACCTGTGATCAATACATTCA
>JAFAYS010001154.1 GCA_019240175.1 Chloroflexota bacterium
TATGGTCGCAACGAGGTGCGTAACTTTCTGCTGAGCAACGCGCTCTTCTGGCTCGACAAGTATCACATCGACGGCTTCCGCGTGGATGCGGTCTCGTCGATGCTGTACCTGGACTATGGCCGCCAGCCGGGCGAGTGGGTCGCTAACCAGTACGGAGGCCGCGAGAATCTTGAGGCGATCGAGTTTTTGAAGCAGTTCAATCTGCTGGTGCACAGCACGCATCCCGGTGTGATGACGATCGCCGAGGAGTCGACCGCCTGGCCTATGGTCTCACGACCGGTCTTCAACGGCGGCCTGGGCTTCAGCCTCAAGTGGAACATGGGCTGGATGCACGATATGCTCGACTTCATGAAGACCGATCCGCTCTACCGCAGCCATCACTACAATCAGCTGACCTTCTCGCTGATGTATGCGTTCTCGGAAAACTTCGTGCTGTCGCTGTCGCACGACGAGGTTGTGCATCTCAAGCGCTCGCTGATCGGCAAGATGCCCGGCGACGACTGGCAGCGCTTTGCCAACGCGCGGGCGCTCTTCGGCTACATGCTGGCGCATCCCGGCAAGAAGCTGCAGTTTATGGGCATGGAGTTTGGGCAGTGGGGCGAGTGGAACCACGATACCAGTCTGGACTGGCATCTGCTGGATTGGGCAGCGCACCAGGGCTTGCAGCGACTGATGGCCGATCTCAACGCGCTGTATCGCCAGGAGCCCGCGCTGCACACGATCGATTTCGACTGGGCCGGCTTCGAGTGGCTGCAGGTGAGCGATCCCGGCAACTGCGTGGTCGCGTTTTTGCGGCGTGGCGTCGCGCCCGGCGATGAGATCGTGGTGGTCTGCAACTGGACGCCGGTGGTGCATGATGACTACTGGGTGCGCGTGCCGCGCAACGGCGTGTATCGCGAACTGCTCAACACCGACGCGGCGATCTACTGGGGCGGCGATGTCGGCAATCCGGGCAGCATCACGGCGCATCACGCCGAGGACGGGCAGCATTATCTGCGGCTGCGGTTGCCGCCGCTGGCCGTGCTGCTGCTTAAGCAAGTTGATCCGATGGAGGAGTAAGAGGCCCTCACCCCGCGCCACCCAGAGGGTGCCCGGCTGCCCCTTCCCCGAACCTCCGCCAGCTTCGGCGTCGGTTGCGACAGGCGAGAAGAGGGCAGGCCCTCACCCCGGCTCGCAAGCTCGCCGCCCCTCTCCCGTTGCGACAGGAGAGGGGCAAAATTGTGCTGGTTTCTTACCCCTCGCCTACCGCAGTGGGAGAGGGGTCGCCCGCAGGCGGGGGTGAGGGCCTACCCCTGCCGCGCCTCTAGCCACAGATACTGGTACGGCTGCAGCGTCAGCGGCGCGTCGGCGTTGATCTCGGCGTCACCGATCAGATCGACGAAATGTGTGCCGGGCCCGTACATCCGCAGCACGTTGCCCTCGATCGGCTGGGGCTGCTCCGAAAAGCTGGCGAGTACGAGCAAGCGCTGGCCGTCGTGCTGGCGCACAAAGCCGAAGACGTGCGGATTGCCGGTCGTCACAACGTCCATATCGCCGTCGTAGAGCACGGGCAGCGATTTGCGCAGCTGGATCAGATGCAGCAGCCCGCCAAACACACGTCCCGCGACCGTCGTGGGATCGTGGCGCTGAGCCAGGCCGGCCTGGTTGAGCCGTGGCCGATGCACCCAGCGACTATCGCCGGTTTTGTCGGGCTCACCGACGTACGAGTAATCGTTGGTGGTGCCGAACTCGTCGCCGAGGTAGAGCAGCGGAATGCCGCCAATGCTCAAGATGATGCTGTGCAGGAGCAGGATGCGCCGGATCGCCACGTCGATCAGCGCCGGATCGTCGGCCAGCAGCGCCTGTTCCAAGCCAGCCAGCGAGGCCAGCGTGCCCGAAACGCGCGCGTCGCCGGTGTCGGGGTTTTCTTGAAACGGCACGCCGCGCGCAAACGAGCCGGCAAACCGCCCGATGTAGAAGTTGTTCAAGAACTGGCGATGACCGAACGGATCGATCCAGACGTAGCCCGCGTCGCCGTCGTCAAAGGTCCAGCCAATGTCGTCGTGGGAGCGCAGATAGTTGACCCAGGCACAGCCGGGCGGCAGCCGAAAGCGCGTGTGCAGCGAGTGCGCCAGCAGCTTGACCTCGCGCGTCGCCAGCGCTTCCCAGAGCAGCGCCATCAGCAGCGGATTGTACGAGATCTGGCACTCCTGCGGGCTGATGTACTTGATCACCTCGTCGGGATGCACGATCGCCTCGGATTTGAAGAGCATCGCCGGGGCCGCGATTCGGGCCAGCGCGTTGAACGCCTGGATCAGCAGATGCGCCTCGGGCAAATTCTCGCAGCTCGTGCCCATGCGCTTCCAGATAAAAGCGACCGCGTCCAGGCGCAGGATCTCCACGCCCGCGTTGGCGATAAACAGCATCTCCTCGGCCATGGCGCGAAAAACCGCCGGATTAGCGTAGTTCAGGTCCCACTAAAGCTGTTGAAGGTCGTCCAGACCCAGCGATCGATGTCCTCGCGCCAGGTGAAGCTGCCGCGCCGCACCGTCGGGAAGATCTCACGCAGCGTGCGCTCGTAGGCATCGGGCATTTGGCGATCGGGAAATAAAAAGTAGAACTCCTGGTACTCTGAATCGCCGGCCTGCGCCGCACGTGCCCAGGTGTGCTCGTCCGAGGTGTGATTGAAGACGAAATCGACGACCAGGCTGATGCCCTCGGCCTGGAACCGGCGCGCCAAATCCTGAAGCTGCTCGATCGTGCCGAGCCGCGCATCCACCCGGCGATAGTTGCTCACGGCATAGCCGCCGTCGCTGTTGCCCGCTGGCGCGTCGAAGAGCGGCATCAGATGCAGATAGGTCAGGCCTAGCTCTTTGAAGTAGGGAATGTGGCGCTGTAGTTCAGCCAGCGTGCCGCTGAACAGATCGACGTAGAGCACGCCGCCGACCATCGTCTGCGCCTGGAACCAGTCGGGGTTGGCCTCGCGCTCGGCGTCGCGGCGCTTGAGCCAGTCGGCGCGCTGACGCCAGCTAGCGGCTGCCGCGTAGAGCAGCTGCTCAAGATGATAGAAAAAATCGTACTGCTGGCCGTAGAGATGGAGCAGCAGGCCAAAAAGTCGCTCCCACTCACGTCGCAGCCGCGTCTCGAACGCCTGCCAATCTTCACTCGATCCGCCAGCATCGGCAAATGCTGTTCGCACACGCGGCAGCAAACGGTCGAGCGATCGATCCGCCTGACGCCGCAGCGTCTCCGCTTGATGCATCATAAACCCCTGGAACTAAGTGGCTAATTTCGTATATATTGCGATTTCATTATCCAACAGATCTCAATTACCTCTAGCAATGTATATTTTTATAACTTACGTTGCGGAGTCAGACTTAATCTCCTTATTGGAATCCTCATCTTGTATATCAAAGACACCACTACGCTCTTTATCTGTGAGTAAATACTTGAAAGGCTGGCCTCTATTCCAGGGTAGATAATGTGTACCAACGACTTTATGAAGTACATTGTCGGGAATCTCAAGCCGCACACAGATATGATTCCAAAGCTGGAGACGTCTTTCTATTCGGAAAATAAATACAAATAATGCCATTAATATAATTGATAACATTAATATATATATTATAATACCCAAATATCCTATAACTTCTACATCACTTAATTTCCCATCAAAAAGCATAGTATCAATCACAGAAATAAAAGATACACCAAAAAACGCAAAAATAATAAAAGCCCATGAACGTAATCCACCTTTATAACTTGAAACTGTTACTAAAAATGCTAACATTCTTCCATAAACAATCTTCAAACCAAGAATATTCAAAGTTGTTATATATAGACGGTGAGCGAATAGTTCTTTTTCATCAGATTCAGAATATAGCGAACCAGGATTAAGAAATCCAAATACCTCTTGATCTCCTTCCGTTAATAATTCAGCCAGAAATGAGAGGGACACAGGTGATTTCACAATCGAATCGATATCAGTAGTTGTTGCGGTCAAAATTGCACGGGCCCGTGGCGAAGCTTTATGTTGCAACTGTTCGGCAACAACTTCAGCATATAAATATTCCATAAATGACTGGTGACCGAACTTAAAACTTCCAGGTGTCGCCGGATCGTCGACAAGCAGGCCTGAGGTACGTACATCGGTTTTTACACGATCCACCTCAACCGGATCAAAGCTGTTGGTCTTCGGATCAGTGAGCCGTTTTCTCAAGGGCTCATCTGGTTCGCGAGCCATCGTGGAAATCTGCTTTGAGATTGCAGCCGGAGCAGCTGCGATCAATTTATCAATCAAACCGTTGAGTTGGCGTGCCGTGATCGTAGAAAGACGTTTAGATGCCATAAAAGCAGCAACGCCGCCCATAAAGTAGGCTCGTTCGGAGGAGTTCAAGGGCATAAACTTATACTTCTCCTCCTTGATTCCTTGGCGGGTATAGCTAGCTTGAACAAATAAGCGCATAACATAGGCCGAAGTCAGATGCGCAATATGCTCTGAAAGCTGTTCTTTCTCCCACAAAGTTGCGACAACATGCAAGAGAGAAGGCCGGGACACGATTTCATAGAAGCGCGAGTTTTGCTCTGCTAAAGCACAGATCTGATCGCGGACAGATTGTTCCTGTTCTCTCAGCGCAGTTCG
>JAFAYS010000021.1 GCA_019240175.1 Chloroflexota bacterium
GATGAGGAGGTAGTCAGATGTTTCGTTTTGTGTACCGGCTGCTATTAATGGTTGTGGCCGTCGCGCTGCTTGCCAGCTGTGGAGGTACGCCACAAACCGGCACCGACACGACCAGCGCGACCCAGCCAGCCGGCTCAGCGCCAGCCGCCAGCGCTTCAGCTGCCGCCAGCGCCGCGCCGGAAGCCAGCAGCTCGCCTGCCGCTGCCGGCTCGGGGGCCGCAACCTCGGGTGAGCCGATCGAGATCGGCATCGCGGTGGCGCAGTCCAGCAACGTGGCGCTGCTTGGTCAGGAGCAGGTGATCGGCGCGCAGCTTGCCGAAGAGTTTTTCAATCAGCGTGGCGGCGTGAACGGTCGCCCGATCAAGCTGCTCTTCCAAGATACCGGCGGCGATGAGGCCGGCACGATCAACGCGTTCCAGGCGCTGATCAACAATCAGATCGTTGGTCTAGTCGGGCCGACGCTCTCGCAACAGGCGTTTGCCGCAGATCCGATCGCCGAGCAGGCCAAGGTGCCGGTGATCGCGCCGTCGAACACGGCCAAGGGCATTCCCGAGATCGGCGACTACGTGGCGCGTGTTTCGGCTCCGGTGGCGGTTGTCGCGCCGAACGCGGTCAAAGCGGCACTCGATATCAATCCGAACATCAAAAAGGTGGCGGTCTTCTTCGCCCAGAACGACGCCTTCAGCAAGTCGGAGACGGTTACCTTCCAGCAGTCTGTAACCGATACCTACAAGCTTGAGCTGGTGACGGTGCAGCAGTTCCAGACGACCGATACCGATTTCACGGCGCAGGTCACCAACGCGCTGACGGCTCAGCCGGATCTGGCGATCATCTCGGGCCTGGCTGCCGACGGCGGTAACCTGGTCAAGCAGCTGCGCGATCTGGGCTTCCAGGGCCAGATCATCGGCGGCAACGGTTTGAACACCACCAACATCTTCCCGGTCTGCGGCAAGCAGTGCGACGGCATTTTGATCGCGCAGGCCTACAGCTACGAGACCGACAACGAGATCAACAACGAGTTCCGCACAGCCTACAAGGCCAAGCAGAGCAAAGAGCCGCCGCAGTTCAGCGCGCAGGCGTTTGCCGGTGTACAGGTCTTTGTCGAGGCGCTGCGTGAGCTGGACAAGAAGACGCCGCTCAGCTCGCTGTCGCTGGCGGACATTCGCACGCAGCTCAACCAGCAGGTGCTGGCCGGCTCGTACGAGACGCCGCTGGGCAAGATCTCATTCACGCCCGAGGGTGAGATCAATCAGGAACAGTTCTACGTCGCGCAGATCAAGATGGACGATACCGGTGCCAACGGTCAGTTTGTCTTTGTGAAGTAGAATAATTCGCAGGCTGAGGTAGGAATATCTCAGCCTGTCAAGCTTTCGTCGCAGCTACCGACGCAGACGTGAGGCCACCCCCGAGGCCTAGCTTGATCGTTCAATCGCTCACAGCTCGCGCATGTTCGTATTCGTTCCGGCAGCAGGGGATTATGAATACAACGCTAATCTTGCAACAATTCCTTAACGGCCTGGCGATCGGCAGCGTGTACGCGATCTTTGCCCTGGGCTACACGCTGGTGTTTTCGATTCTGCGGGTCATCAATTTTGCTCACGGCGCAATTTTTACGCTCGGCGCGTACTTCACCTATATGCTGCTCGGGGCGCGCTTCGGCTTCAACGGCGTGTTTGCTAATCTGGCGCTGCCGTTTAGCTTGCCGTTTCCGCTGGCGCTGCTGGTTGGCGCGCTGCTGTCCGGTTTGGTCGGCGTGGTGGTCGAGCGGCTGGCGTTTCGTCCGCTGCGCACACGCGGTGCCGATCCGCTGCTGACGCTGGTCTCAAGCCTGGGCGTGGCCGTGGCGCTGGTGAACCTGATCCAGTATCTGGTTGGTGCGGAGATTTATACCTATCCGCCGCGTGTGCTGGGTAGCCTACCCGCCGCCGTGAACTTCGGCACGAGCACGCTGCCGGTGCCGGTGCGTACGGTGCAGATCATCATCTTTGCGGTCTCGATGGTGATCGTCGTGCTGCTGACCTATCTGATCAACGGAACCAAGATCGGCAAGGCGCTGCAAGCAGTCTCGGAGGACGCCACAACTGCGAGTCTGCTAGGCATCGACACGGATCGCCTGATCCTGTTCACGTTCTTTTTGAGCGGCTTTCTCGGCGGTGTGGCGGGAACACTGGTCGGGCTGAGCGTGAGCATCAACGGGCCATACTTCGGTATCTCGTACGGTCTCAAAGGGCTGGCGGTGATCGTGCTGGGCGGCCTGGGCGATATTCCCGGCGCGGTGCTGGCCGGCTTTCTCATCGGTCTGGTCGAATCGTTCGTGCCGGCGCAATATGTTGCCTACAAAGACGCGGTGGCGTTTGCGCTGCTCTTCGCTATGCTGCTGTTCAGGCCACAGGGCTTGCTCGGGCGCGCGGTTGTGCAAAAGGTCTAGCTTTTCGCGAGGCGTCATCGGGAGCTGATCATGAATAGCTTCTTGTTAATCTCTATGATTCTGGCGGCGATGCTGGCGCTGTCGCTGTACCTGCCGCTGATGGCCGGTCAGCTCTCGCTTGCTAGTCCAGGGTTCTACGCGCTCGGCGGCTATATTGCGGCGGTCATGTCCACCAAATATTTTGTCGTGACGGGACCGTTTCCGGTGCTGTATTTGCTGGCGGAGATGGCGGCGGCAGGCGCGGCCTGCGGTGTGCTGGCGCTGGTCGTAGGTATTCCCGCGCTGCGACTGCGCGGCATCTATCTGGCGCTGGCGACAATCGCGTTTGTCGAGATTCTGCGCGTGCTGTCGCTGAACCTTGAGATCACCGGCGGCGCGGTTGGTATTTTCGGCATCCCGCAGCCTTTCAGCGATCGCGGCTCGTACCTGTGGATCGCGATCCCGCTGCTGCTGCTGAGTATGGGGTTCATCTATCGGCTGGAACGGATTCGTACGGGCCGGGCGTTTGCGGCGATTCGCGAGGACGAGCTGGCTGCCGCCGCGATGGGCATCAGCCCGACCTTCAACAAGGTACTGGCCTTCATGCTCGGCGCGATCCTGGCCGGAGTCGTCGGGGCGCTCAGCGCGCATGTGCTCAATACCTGGAACGCGCGCCAGGGCACGTTTGACAGCAGCATTAACTATCTGGCCTATGTGCTGATCGGCGGCTCGCGCACGTTTGTGGGACCGGTCGTCGGCGGCATGGCGCTGACGGCGCTGCCCGAGCTGCTGCGCGCGCTGGCCGATGTCGGTGGGCTGCCCGTGTGGCTGGCCGAGTTTTTGCGCAATGGCCGGCTGATCATTTTTGGCGTGCTGATCGCGCTGGGCACGGTCTTTTTTCCACAGGGCATGGTCACGCCCGAGCTGTTAGCGCGCTTGTTCGGTCGTCGGCTGCGGCGCGCGGAGCAGGTCGCCAGCACCCAGCCCGTCGATCACGGAGCGCAGCGCCGCTAACCAGAGATCCTTCGTCGCCGATGATTGTTTTCGCATGCGAGTGAAGCTATGCCGCCTACCTGGGAAATGACCGAGGAAGAAATTCGCGCCCGTCGCGTGCCGGTTGACGAGCAGCGCGTGCTGGATGTGCGCCATATGACGCGCCAGTTTGGCGGATTGCTTGCAGTCAGCAACGTCTCGTTCGTCGTGGAAAAAGGCGAGATCTTCGGGCTGATCGGGCCAAACGGCGCGGGCAAGACCACGCTCTTCAATCTGATCACCGGTCTGATCCAGCCGACCAGCGGCCAGCTCTACTTCAGAGGCGAAGAGTACACCGGCCAGCGTCCGCACTATATCGCCCAGAAAGGTATCGCCCGCACATTCCAGAATATTCGGCTCTTCGGCTCGCTCTCGGCACTAGAGAACGTTAAGATTGCGCGTCACACGCACACCTTTGGCGGCATCTTTGGCCTGATCGCAGGTGTGCTAAATCTGCCGCCGGCCCCTGAGGATGAGCGCAAAACCACCGCGCGGGCTATGGAGCTGTTGGAGATGGTTGGTCTGGCGGAGCGCGCGCATGTTCAAGCGCGCAATTTTGCCTATGGCGATCAGCGCCGCTTGGAGATCGCGCGGGCGCTGGCGCTTGAGCCGCGGCTGCTGCTGCTGGACGAGCCCGCCGCTGGTATGAACGCCCAAGAAAAGCAGGGTCTGAGCGATTTTATCCGCATGCTGCGCGACAAATTCAGTATCACGATTCTGTTGATCGAGCATCATGTGCCGCTGGTTATGGGCCTGTGCGACCGGATCGCGGTGCTGGATTTCGGCCAGCTGATCGCGCTAGGCGATCCGCGCCGGGTGCAGCACGATCCCGCCGTGATCGAGGCCTATCTGGGAGATGAAGGATGAGCGTCTACGAGTCACCGATGGTGCCCGCGACCGAAACCACCACGCCGCTGCTGCAAATCCGCGATCTTTCCGTCAACTATGGCGGCATTCAGGCGCTCCAGGAGATTAGCCTGGTGATCAACGCGGGCGAGGTTGTCACGCTGATTGGCGCGAACGGTGCTGGCAAAAGCACCACACTGCGCACGATCTCGCGGCTGCTCCACCCGCGTCACGGCGAGATCATCTACGATAATCGCGACATCACCAAGCTGCGGCCCGACGAGGTGGTGCGGCTTGGCATCGCGCAGAGCGCCGAGGGCCGGCGCATGCTCACTCGGCTGAGCGTGATGGATAATCTGCTGCTGGGCGCGTACACACGCACCAATCGCGCCGAGATCCAGGCCGACATCGAGCAGCAGTTTGGGCGCTTTCCCCGGCTCAAAGAGCGCAGCAAGCAGCTGGCGGGCACGCTTTCCGGCGGTGAGCAGCAGATGCTGGCGATCGCCAGGGCGCTGATGTCGCGGCCACGGCTGCTGCTGCTGGACGAGCCCAGCCTGGGCCTGGCACCGCTGATCGTCCGCGAAATTTTTGCGATCATTCGCGAGCTGCACGCCTCGGGCGTGACGATCCTGCTGGTCGAGCAGAACGCCCAGCTTGCGCTGCAAAACGCCGATCGCGGCTATGTGATGGAGGCTGGACGTATTACCATCAACGGCCTGGCTGCCGATCTCATCAACGACGACCGTGTGCGCAAAGCTTACCTTGGCGATGTTCCGCCGCCAGTCAAGCTGCCGCCTAGGGCCGCGCCGGAGGAGAAGAACGGCTTATTCGGTCTACGCTGATCTGGTGATCTTTTTCACGCGGCGGTTTGCGTGCTTTGAGCGGTTGGGAGCGCGTCAAGCACATCCAAAAGCGGCAAACTTGCGTATAACTCTATGGCCCGGTTTGCGTTCTGCCAATTCAGCGTAGAGCCGTTACTAAACCGTATATTCAGCGTTTCTAAGAATACAAGCCAGCAAGCCGCTAGCGCCTTGACAATCACTCTTCAGTTGACTTATGCTAGAAGGGTTGAGGTTAAGCGAGTCGGCTTGCTAGAGCAATGTGCGCCAATTCGCGCCAGTCTGCCCTGTTGCAAGCGAATCCTTGCTCCACCGCGAGGTTGACGAACCTCCGGGTGATCAACCACGCTTCCCCCTGGTGAGCAATGATCATATTTCCCTATGTTCGGGCGGAGCATGTGGGCACGCACTTACGGAGCTGTCCACGGCCTGTATCTTGCAGCAAGGCCCGGACATAGAAGTTGTTGGAATTTTAGCAATTTTTTAGCGTGTGCTGTTTTGGCCTGGCCAAACAGCCATATGAATAGGGAACATGGCACCAAAGAAGCAAAAGCAGGAGCAATTGCCGAAGGAGCAGTCGCTGGGCATGTCTGTGCCGGGCTCTGCAACCGAGGAGTCGAATGTTTTGGCGACTCCAGATAGCGCTGCTGCGCTTCCGAAGGCCGCGCTTGATGATTTCGAGGAGCCGTCGGCCCAGGAGTTGCAGCAGGTAGAGACCGAGGAAGAAGAGTACGACGTCGACGAGCTGCACGAGATGGTCGCAGCTACTGATGCGATCACGCGCTATCTGCGCGAGATCGGTCGTACGCCGCTGCTCAACGCTCAGGAAGAGATCGATCTGGCGCAGGCGATCGAGGCCGGCAAGCTCGCACGCTCGACCATCGCCGAGTCCAACGGCGATCTCGCGCCCGCAGAGCGCTACGAGTTCATGCGCATGAAAGATCTCGGCGACGAGGCGCGCCAGAAGCTGATCCAGGCCAACCTGCGCCTGGTCGTGAGCGTTGCCAAGAAGTATATGGGCCGTGGCATGCCGCTGCTGGATCTGATCCAGGAGGGCAACATCGGCCTGATGCGCGCGGTGGAGAAGTTCGACTGGCGCAAAGGTAACCGCTTCTCGACCTACGCCACCTGGTGGATTCGTCAGGCCGTCACGCGGGCGCTCGCCGAGCAGAGCCGCCTGATCCGGCTGCCGGTCCATCTGGGCGAGTCGCTGGGTCAGATGCGGCGCACCGCCGAGCGGCTGGCGATCGCGTTGCAGCGCGAGCCTACACACGCCGAGCTTGGCACGGCGCTGGGCTTGCCCGAGGAGCAGATCAAGCGCATGCTCGAAGCCGTCCGCCAGCCGATCTCGCTCTCGACGCCCGTCGGCGAGAGCGGCGAGTCGCAGTTTGGCGATTTCATCGAGGACGATCGCATCGCGCCGCCCGAGGAGCAGGCCAGCCGCACGATGCTGGAGCGCGACATTTTCAAGGCGCTCAGCGAGCTGCCGGATCGGGAACGGACGGTGCTGGAGCTGCGCTACGGCCTCAACGACGGCCAGCGCCGGACGCTGGAAGAGGTCGGGCGTTCGCTGGGGATTACCCGTGAGCGCGCG
>JAFAYS010000115.1 GCA_019240175.1 Chloroflexota bacterium
TCGGCGTTGACGGTGCGCTCCGCCAGCACGTTATAGTAGCTTTCGCGCTTGCCCTTGAAGGTATTCCAGACCACGACCTCAAGCGGCGTGTTGCGGGAAAAATAGGGCTTTTGCGCGTGTGAGGCGATCGAAAAAAATTCCAGCCCTTCGGTCGGATGATCAGGCCGGAAGCGGTAGGCAAAATCTGTAAACCGTCGCTGCACGATAGCACCTATCTTAGAAAGCTAAGCGATCGGAAGCTTACGACTGATTACGCCGGCTACATTGCCACAGCTTCCGCACCTCCTCGTGCAGTAAGTATGCCATTGATCGATGGAATCAGAGCGAGAAATTTCGCTTAGCGTGGCTCAAGCCGTGCGCCGGTCTCTTCGAAATACGGCTCTTCCAGCTGAAGCGTGACATGCTCGATACCAAAGCGCGTATGCAGCAGATCGCGCAGCTCGGCCAGCAGCCGCTGGTGCTCGGCGCAGCTCGGCGCGTGCTCAAGCCGCACATGGCCGCTCAGCGCCACAAAGTTCGACGCGACGCTCCAAATATGCAGGTCGTGAACATGATCGACGCCCTTGACGCCGTCCAGCGTGGACTGCACGTTGGCCACGTCGATCGAGGCGGGCGCAGCTTCCAGCAGCACGTTGACGGTATCACGCAGCAGCCGCCAGCCGCTCCACATGATCAACACGCTGATCAAGATGCTCAGCACAGGATCGGCCAGATACCAGCCGTAGGCCCACATCAGCACGCCTGCTAGAATCGCGCCGACCGAGCCTAGCGCATCGCTGAGGACGTGCAGGTAGGCGCTGCGGACGTTGAGGTTTTCGCCGCTCGATCGCATCAGCACCAGACCCGATACCAGGTTCGCCAGCAGGCCCAGCGTCGCGATTACGAGCATAGGCGTGCTCTCGACCTCCGGCGGCGCTTGCAGCCGTCCGAGCGCTTCGAACACGACGTACAGCGACAGCACCATCAGCGACAGGCCGTTGAGCAACGCCGCCAGGATCTCGGCGCGGTAAAAGCCGAAGGTGCGCTGCGGTGTGGCGGGCCGCTGCATCAGCCAGGCCGCGCCCAGGCTCAGGCCCAGCGCTGCGACATCGGTCAGCATATGCCCGGCATCGGCCAGCAGTGCCAGGCTGCCCGTCATGAGCCCGCCGACCACTTCCATGATCATCAGGCCAGCGGTGATGAACAGCGCGATCGTCATGGCGCGCGTGCTGCCGCCGTGATGGTGATGCACACCGGCGTGGCTGTGTCCATGCTGCCCGTGATCATGCTGCGTGTGACTATGATCGTCGGCGCACGCGGCGCGCGGTGGTGCAGCACAGGTGCCTGGGCCGTAGCCACAAACTCCTCGATTGTGATGTTGTTCAATCATGTATGCTCATCCGATCACTCATGTGTTTGATGCGCCAGCCCTTGCTCGATCAAGCTGCGAATATGCTCGTCTTCCAGCGCGTAGTAGACGTGACGTCCAACCTTGCGCCGCCGCACGATCCGCAGCGCGCGCAGCAGCCCCAGCTGGTGCGAGACCGCCGACTCGCTGATGCCGACCAGGCCCGCCAGATCGCAGACGCACAGCTCGGCCAGCGCCAGGGCATGCAGAATCCGCACCCGCGTCGGATCGGCCATCGCTTTAAACGTTTGGGCGAGGCGATCGCTGGTGGCGGGCGAGATCAGCGCTTGCTCCACGGCGACAAGCTGCGTCGCGGGCTGGCTGGGGCTTGTATCGATTGTGGCAGTTGGTTGTTTCATAGCAAACATCTGAATACTTGCTCAGATGTTGTATATTAAACCGCAGATCAGGCCGGATGTCAACTGGGGGATTTCCCCCATTGTTGAGCTTCAACCGCGCGGTGAGAACAGTAGAAATTAGCGGACAAGCTGCTCAAGGCCCTGCGGCGGCTGGCTGTCGTAGGTTTGTTCAAGCTTGGAGCGGAGGTAGCGCCGGCGCGTGGCCTGGCTGGGCGAGAGCGGAGTCCGATTGATCTGCTGGGGCGGCGGCATCTGTGGGCTTGAGCTGCCGGCCTTGCCCGCCTCGGCTTCGGTTGGAAAGCGCTGGCGATACGTATCGATATTGGTGCTATCGACCATGACCAGCGAGTCGAGGGTCTGCTTGATCATCTGCTCGCGCTCGGTCTCGTCGGCCAGCGCATGCCACAAATACAGCTGCATCACCAGATAGGGCGCGTCATCCAGAACAAACCAGGCCATCGTGGCCTGCGGCAGATCGAGCGTTTGCACGGTGTAGCTGCCGTGGGCAAACTTAAGATCCAGCTCTTCCCACGGCACCGATCGCAGCGCAATTCGCGGCGTCACAATCGCCAGCGTGCTCCACTCGCTCTCGTACATTTGCAGCGTTGCGGCGTTGAAGCCGCTGGTGCCACGCAGATGCGCGATCAGTGTTTCGCCGGGCACAAACTCCGGGACCGGCAGCACGCTGTAGCGCACGGCGGTGTCGATGTTGAGATTGGTGCCGCCATGGAGCACCAGCTGGCGCGGATCGACCTGCGTCACAACTGTGTCGCGCGGCGGCAGCTGAAAGGTATTCGGCTGAATCCCACTGCGCGGCAGCACCTCGACAACCTCGGCCTCCCACACACGCTCGGTCTGGCTGTTGCCGGCGACATCCGGCGCGACGCGGGCTTCTAGCAGGCTGAGCGTTTCGCGATCGATTGTCAGCACGCTACGTGTGAAGCCTGGTCTGACGCTGGACAGCACATATGCCTGACGACCGCGCCGGTTGGTTGTGCCAAGCAGCACCGATTTGCCCTGCCGTGCCTGCGCCAGCAGCGTCAAGTCCATGTACTCCTGGCTGACCGGCGTTTCGCTGAAGCTGCCGACGAAGGGTAGTTGACGTAACAGCGGCATCAGCTCGGCGATCTCGGGATTACGCACGAGCACATTGATCGGACGGGCCGCGCCACCGTTGAACTCATAGGCGATCCAGGTTTCACCATCGGTTGCCAGATCAAAGATTGGCGGCGTTTGCTCTGGTCGGCGCACGGTGATCCGCAGCTGCTCGGCGCGGTAATCGTACCAGCGCTCCACGACGGCGGCGCTTTTGTCTTTGCCGACGCGGATGCGCTCATGCAGCACTCCGCTCGGGGCGGACTCGCCGCGCTCAAAGCGATTCAGCGCCTGATCGAGTAGCTCGGTGGCATTGGGCGGAGCCGCCGCCAGCGCTGTCTCAGTCTTCGCAGGGCCGGAGCGCAGCAGTGTGTTAAGCACGAGCAGCAGCGCGATCGCGGCTCCCAGCGTCGGCTTCCAATACCTGAGGATTCGTTCCTGCCGGCGCTGCTTTTGCCGCAGGTTGATCAGCTGGGCAAAGTGCTGCGGCAGCGGCGCGCGGAAAAAGACGTTCAGCGCTTTACGCAGCAGCGCCACTGTCTTGCGCAGGCCCGTCACGCGACGGCGGCACGCATCACAGCCGATCGTGTGCAGTCGAATATCACGTCCGATCTGCGGATCGTTGGCCTCAAGTAGATCCGCCGCGATCTCCCGGCACTCGTCGTGGCTGCCGCCGGGCTCGACCAGCCGCAGACTCTCGCCGATGTAGCCGATCAGCTCCCGCACGCGTTCGTCCATGTTGTTCGATCCGGTCCAAGCGTCCAGATCTTCGCGGCGCACGTCCCAGAGCAGATACAGCGCCAGCCCGATCCGCTCCTCGGCATCCCACTCGCCCAGCACCGACAGCAACCGATCGGCCTGCTCGCGGCGCAGGCCCAGCCGCAGCCATTCGCTGGGGCCGCACGCGCCCGGCCAGCTTAGCCAGCCCTGCGGCAGCCGCGCGATCAAGATGCGCAGCGCCGCGCCTTCAGTGGCGGGCGCGTGTGCCAGCACATCGGCGGTCAGCACGGCGGCGCTGTCGGCGTCGCCCACGGCGATATGCGCGAGTTTGAAGATCTGGGGAGCAGTGGCAAGCAGTGACGGCGCGATTTCGACAGGTGCTCCCTGCGGAAGCTGTCGCAGCGCGCTCAGGAGATGAACGGCTCGTTGTCGCAGCATCGCGATCCGTCTATTCATGAACTAAGTATACCAAAGTTCGCAAACGACGAAGAACCAAGAACCCAGAACCCAGAACCTAGGAGAAGAACAAAGCCCCGTAAGGGCGCTGCTTGCTGCGCCCGATATCCCCGCGCCTGCCGCACAGGAACGGGACAGGGATCCGTGACGGCCTATCCAAGAACAAAGGAACAAACGAACAAGGGAACAAAGAACCAATAAAAACCTTATTTGTTCCTTTGTTTTCTTGTTCCCTTGTTTGCCCGTAGGCTAGGGGTGAGGGCCTATCCTCTGCTCAGGCGTCACTGATGTCGATCTTGTTGATCAGCGTCTGGTGGATCGGGCAGCGCTTCGAGATTTCTTTGAGCCGTGCCCGCTGATCGTCGTCAAGATTACCCTTGAACACGATCTTCACCTTGATGCGATCGAGCTTGACATCCTGATCGACACACGTCTCGCAGTCGTGGGCGTAATCTTTGGTGTGCGTCAGATCAACCTCCACGCCTTGCAGATCCCAGCCTTTGCGCTGCGCATACATAATGCAGGTGATCGACTTACACGAGCCGAGCGCGCCGAGCAGCAGCTCATAAGGATTGGGGCCGGTATCATCGCCGCCGACATCGATCGGCTCGTCGACAAAGACGATGTGATCGCCGGCGATAATCTCTTGCTGGTAGCGGTTCGTGCTGCGAACGGTGACAGTGGTAGTCATGCGCGATTCCTTCCAAAATGTAGGCGATCGTGAGTTAGGGCTTGGGCGGCGAGTGCGGAGCTAGCTTAGCAGAGGGTTGTGCCGTCACGCAAGCGGCATCGCGGGGTGACGCCACTTGCGTGCGAGGCGGTGTGAGGCTGGACGCCTATTCCTGAGCCGTGCCGTTCTGCGGTGCGGACTCCGAGGCGGGAGTCTCAGGTGTCGGCTGAACGGGCGTGCCGTTGGCGATCAGCATCATGGTTTTGGGCGTGAGCGACATCACCATGCGCCCGCGCCCGGCCTGTGGTCGTCCGTCGACGTCGATGCGGATCATGCCGCCTTTTTTGAGCAGAATGCCGCGCTCGTCGGCGTTGATCAGCCGCGCGACCAGCGCCGAAAAATCGGGCTCATGGCCGACCAGCATGATCGTGTCTTGCGGATAGCGCCGCAGCAAGCGCTGAAGGTCATCAAGAATACAGCTAGGCTGTAGCTCGTTTGCTATTTCGAGCTTCGCCTCCAGCGCCGGCGCGACGATCTCGGCGGTCTCCCGCGCGCGAACCAGTGGGCTGGTCAAGACCACATCGGGCCTGATGCTGAGCCGCTGCATCGCCTGGGCGATCAGGTTAACCTGGCTGCGGCCTTCCTCGGTGAGCGCGCGATCATGGTCTTTGATCGACCCGTGGGCCGGTTCGGCAATTCCATGCCGCATGAAAAAGATCTTCATAGCCGTGATAGTGTCCTTA
>JAFAYS010000118.1 GCA_019240175.1 Chloroflexota bacterium
GCCGATCAGCACCGGATTGTTCTTGGTGCGGCGCGACAGAATCTGCACGACGCGGCGAATCTCTTCATCGCGGCCAATCACCGGATCGAGCTTGCCGTGCCGGGCGATCTCCGTGAGGTCGCGGCCATACTGTTCTAGCGCCGCGTAGGTGCCCTCAGGATTGGCGCTAGTAACGCGCTGGGTGCCGCGCACTTCGCGCAGCGCCTGCATCAGCCGATCCCGTGTCAGGCCCGCGCTCTGAAGCACGCGCTGAACAGCAGTGCCGCCGTGATCCAGCAGCGCCAGCAGCAAATGCTCGGTCGAGACGTACTCGTCGCCGAAGGTCGCTAGCTCGTCGTGGGCGCGAATCAAGGCGTTGCGCAGCCGCGAGCCGATCGAGACCTTGACGCTGCTGCCACTTACACGCGGCAGCTTGTTGATCTCGGTGCGGATCTGCTGCATCAGCGAGCCGACCGCCAGGTTCAGCTTGCTCAGCACCTGCGGCACGACACTATCGCTTTGCTCAAGCAGCGCCAGCAGCAGGTGTTCGGGCTCGACCTGGCTGTTGCCGTTGCGCTCAGCCAGATTCTGCGCCGATACCAGCGCCTCCTGGGATTTTTCAGTAAAACGATTGATATTAAAAGCCATAAGCAATCTCCTCACGTCGCATCAGGCTGGACTATAGCATAGCCGTATCTACGCAACGTTAGTGCAGTGTTAGCGTTTTGTTAGCGTTGGAGTCTACATGCCTACATCTAAACGATTGTAAACCGTGAGCAGCCGGTTGTTAGTCCTGAGAATCGCAGCAGGCAGGCGATCGCGGGAGTAGGACCGAAGCCTAGAATCTAGAACCGGGTGCCCTCTGGGCGACCTAGAACCTAACGAACCAAAGAACAAAGGAACTAAAGAACAAAGGAACAAAGCAGATATAGGCATCGTTATAATCAATCACTACAGAAAGGAAAAGTCCATGCTGCGCCGCACTACGATTCTGCTGATGGCCATGCTGTTCATCACGGCCTGTGGACAGGCTAGCGATTCCCCTTTGTCCACAATTACCGGCGGACTGACACGAGGGGAAGCACTGCCTTTGATCCCCTGCAATTCACCTCCGCCATTCATGGAAGCGCCCTACCCGGCAACCGACGAAATTCAGTCCGCACGCAGCCCAGCAGCTTTAGGCAAGGTCAGTTTCCCGAACGACGGGCAGCTTCTGCGCGGAGCACTGACGAGCCTACCCAGCACGATCGCTGGTCACGAGCGCCTGCACTTTATTGAAACCCAATATGGCTTTGGGGTTGAGTACCAGGAGACTGGACGATCTAAAGGCGAAGATTCCTCATCATTACAGATCTCTATTTCGAAGGTGGATCAGCCGCAGAGTGTCCACTATCCGTGGGATAGATTTCAGCTGTTTGTTGGCGAGACCATACAGCGCGATCAAGATGTTTTCTGGGTTGAACGAGAAAGGCAGGAGTCGGGTACAACCTCCTGCCATCCGATAACCGTATTGTCCTGGCTCCCGGCACAAGGTCATTGGTACTTCACGGCAATCGTGAACAGACGCGAAGACGTAGAGCCACTCGTCACGGCCTTTATCGAAGCGATCGAATCCTCGCCCTCGCCGGTTCCCCATCTGCCCGGCACGTCGGCTAACGCTGATCCCGAAGCACCCTGCCCGGCAACTCCGCCAATTTCAACCTCTCCGTCACCTCCGTTGCCTACGCCAACCGTCGATCCTGAGCTGGTGCGTGAAGGAATAGCGCCAGCCGGTCTCAGCACGATCACGCTGCCCAACGACCACGAGAGGATGCGCGGGATTTTCGCGACGCTACCACAGCAGATCGGTGAGTACCAGCGCCAGCCTTCAATCGACATGAACGATCCTCACAACCTTTTGGTCGAGTATCAACGCCCAGACAACCCTGGCTCTTTCTTGTTGCCATCGCTCGCTGCGCACGGCTGGTCAGATGGATACCCGTTGTCGCTTGGGCAGATCCCCGCTCCTTACCCTGACTATTGGCGTCGTGATGGTCGCCTATTCTACGCACTACACGACCCGCGAAAGCTTCAGCCGCTGGATAAGCAACACGCGAATTGCCGGGATGAGAGCATGGTTGAGCTGACATTTATTATGTCTGGTAACCCCTGGACATTCTTTACCTACGCACGAACACCAGAAGAGCTGGAGCTACTGCTTGCCGCATTTGTTGAAGCCGTCAACGCCTCGCCTGCGCCCATTCCCTATGCGGCACCCACGTCTGGACCGTCCATCCCAATCTATCCACCGCCGCAGGACACGCTGCCCCTGAGCACGCCAACTGCCATGCCGACGGCAGCACCGTGATTGCAGCCCAGTTCAGCGAACGCATGGCCTCATTGAGAGAGGAGCAGCGCACTAGCGACGGTGTGGACACCAAGCACCAAGCACTCACCAAGTTGAAATGCGTCGTGATACAGTGATTGGCAGTGGTCGCCCTGGTTTATGCAGTGCATAACCACGTATCATCAGCCATCGACTGCGATTTCAACACTGGAATAAAGGAAGGTTCTATGCGTCTCATCCCTGCCGTTGGTCTGGCCGCGCTGCTCCTCACCACTGCTTGCGGCCAACCAGCCGATCTCGTATCATCCGCTCCTGCCTCCGAAACACCAGCCGCAGTCAGCGTGTTAGACAGCGCTACGATTGATACGACAGCAGAGACCACTACGTCACTGCCATGCCCGACAACGCCGCCGATGCCGTCCTATCCCGCGCCATCGTCGCCTGGCGCAATGTCAACGCCTACGAGCACACCCGTGCCTACACCAACTATCGAGCCTGAGGCTGTACCAGTAGAAACAGCGCCAGGCGGTCTTGGCACAATCACACTGCCAAATGACGCTGACACACTGCGAGGCATCTTCGCCGCGCTGCCGAAGCAACTCGGTAAATACCAGGACCCGACGGTGGAAGTTAACACGCTCCATTCCTTCGGTATTGAGTATATAGGTCGAGAACAAGATCCAAACGATCCTCGATCCGGGTTATCACTTGAGGCTCAACGCGGCTATGATGACACACGTGCGTTTCCAGACCGGTTCTCATCACCTCCCGGCGAATGGCGACGTGACGGCCAGATCTTCTACAGATTCAATGAAACATACCGACACTGCTATCCTGATACCCCAACAGGTCTGCTCTTCGCCGCTGCCGACAGTCCTTGGAGCTTCTACGTGAAGGCGGAAACACGCGAAGAGATCGAGCTGCTGCTGAGCGCCTTCGTGCAGACCGTCAACGCCTCGCCCGCGCCGATTCCCTACGTAGCACCTACGCCCTGGCCGATCCCAACACCACGACCAGGCTATCCCGCGCCAGCATCATATCCACCAACGCAGGATGGTATGCCTCAGCAGATGCCGACTGCCACGCCGACATCAACGCCCAT
>JAFAYS010000119.1 GCA_019240175.1 Chloroflexota bacterium
ATGGGCAGCAACCGCTACGCGCTGCTCTTCAAGCCGGGCGTGTACGGCACCGCCACGCAGCCGCTACAGGTCAAAGTCGGCTACTACACCGAGGTCGCCGGCCTTGGCGCAGCGCCGACCGATGTAGTGATCAACGGCAAGATCGAGGTGTATAACCGCTGCCTCACCGACGGCGGCACCAGCAACTGTTTGGCGCTAGTCAACTTCTGGCGCACGCTCTCCAACCTTTCGCTCAATATCAACGGCGCGGGCCAGGACGGCTGCCGGGCCGGGGCTAACTTCTGGGCCGTCTCGCAGGCCGTGTCGATGCGGCGGCTCAACATCAGCGGCGGTAATCTTTCGCTGATGGACTACTGCACCGCCGGGCCGCAGTACGCCAGCGGCGGCTTTATCGCCGACTCGAACCTGCCCTATGTGATCAACGGATCGCAGCAGCAGTGGCTGACGCGCAACAGCGTGGTCGCCGGCTGGTCCAACGGGGTGTGGAATCAGGTCTTCGCCGGTGTCGAGGGCGCGCCGACCGACGAGAGCTTCCCGAATCCGCCCTACACCACGCTCGACACAACGCCGGTCAGCCGCGAGAAGCCGTATCTTTTTGTCGACGCGCAGGGCCGCTACAACGTGCGCGTGCCGTCGGCGCAGACCAACACTCGTGGCATCTCGTGGGCCGATGGCCTGACGCCGGGCCGCACAATCTCGCTCAACGATTTCTTTGTCGCCCAGCCGTCGGACTCGGTGCAGACGATCAACAATCAGCTGGCGCGCGGCAAGCACCTGCTGCTCACGCCAGGCGTGTACGACATCAACAAGAGCATCGCGGTCAAGCGCGCCAACACGGTTGTGCTCGGCATCGGCCACGCGACGCTCACCGCAGTCAACGGCGCGATCCCGCTGACCGTCGACGACGAGCCCGGCATCATCATCGCGGGCGTCACAATCGACGCGGGCACAGTCAAGTCGCCGGTGCTGCTGCAGGTTGGCAAGCCCAACGGCAACAACGGCTCGAAGAAGAAAGATAAAGCGAACCCGACGACGCTCTCGGATGTGTACTTCCGCGTGGGCGGGCCGCACATCGGCAAGACCGAGGTCGCGCTGGAAGTCAACAGCGACAACATCCTGATCGATCACACCTGGGTCTGGCGCGCCGACCACGGCATTGAGGGCTTCTCGGGCGATACCGAGCGCTGGAATACCAACATTGGCCGCAACGGCGTGATTGTCAACGGCGATGACGTAACCGCGACCGGCCTGTTCGTGGAGCACTTCCAGAAGTACAACACCGTCTGGCGCGGCGAGAACGGCACGACGATCCTGTATCAAAACGAGCTGCCCTACGATCCGCCGACGCAGGCCGACTGGATGAACGACGGCGTCGAGGGCTGGGCCGGCTACAAGGTCGGCAACGGCGTCAAGACGCACACGCTCTACGGCGGCGGCGTCTACGTTTTCAACCAGAACAACCCGTCGATCCACACCGAGAACGGCTTCGAGGTGCCGAATAAGCCCGGCATCCGGCTGTATCACATCATGACGGTCAATCTCAGCGCCGGTGTGATCGACCATGTGGTCAACGGCGTGGGCGAGGCCGCCGATATGAGCCGCGTCGGCTCGCCGGTTTACATCACGCAGTATCCATAAGCTGTCGCAGTCAAACTAGATCCACTCCGATCGCAACGCCCGCAGGCCTGAGTAAAGAACACAGCTTGCGGGCGTTGCTGTGCAGTCAAACATCAGCAAATCTGTTCGCCGCGCTTGAAGAATGCGCTATACTAGCGGAGCGTGGTTGCAAGCAGGCTGTGACATGGGGAGACAGCGATGGACCTGGTATTCGACGTAGGATCGGCAAACTCGCCATATGTCGACTGGATCTGGCGCACGCGCAGCGAGAAGCCGGGCGCGTTTACTTCGGCGGCGGCCAGCAACTGGGAGCTGGTGATCACGACCTATAACGGCAAGACGATGATCGCCGTGCGTGGCCCCGAAACCAAAGCCTCGGACGCCGACTTCCCCGCTGACGCCGAGTTTTTCGGCATCACCTTTAAAGTCGGCACCTTCATGCCACAGCTCCCGCTCAAAACGCTCCTCGATCGCCAGGACGCGTATCTGCCCAGAGCTTCGCGCAATTCTTTCTGGCTGCACGGCACTCGCCTGGAACTGCCGACCTTCGACAACGCCGATGTGTTCGTCAACCGACTGATCCGCCAGGAGCTGCTCGTGCGCGATCCCGTGGTCGAGGCCACAATCCAGGGCCGCCGGCCCGACATCTCGCTGCGCGCACTGCAATATCGCTTTGTGCAGGCGACCGGACTCACGCACAAGCTGTTTCAGCAGATCGAGCGCGCCCGCAGCGCCGTCTCGCTGCTTGAAGGCGGCACGCCGATCGTCGATACAGCCACCGAGCTCGGCTACTTCGATCAGGCGCATCTCACCAACTCGCTGAAGCGCTTCATCGGCAAAACACCCGCGCAAATCGCGCGAAAAACCACGCCGACATAGTTTGCGTTTTTTTCCAAGACGCCGTTTTAGAGCTGCATTATGATTAAGTGTAGATAACAATCCGCTCAAGGAGAACAGTATGCGCAAGATCGTCGTCACGGAATTTATTTCACTGGATGGCGTGATAGAAAACCCTGGCTGGACGTTCCCCTACTGGAATGACGAGATCGCGGCGTTCAAGGGCGCGGAAACATCTGCCAGCGATGCCTTGCTGCTGGGCCGCGTGACCTACCAGGGCTTTGCCGCAGCCTGGCCGCAGAGCCAGGACGAAGGCGCGGAGTACTTCAACAACGTGCGCAAATACGTGGTCTCGACGACGCTGGACAGCGCGGAGTGGAATAACTCCGTGCTGATCAAAGACAACGTCGCCGCAGAGATCACGGCGATCAAGCAGCAGCAAGGCCAGGATATCGCCGTGCATGGCAGCGCCAGGCTGGCGCTCTGGCTCATGCAGCAAGGTCTTGTCGATCGCCTGCATCTGCTGGTTTACCCGGTGGTCTTGGGCC
This sequence comes from Chloroflexota bacterium, assembly GCA_019240175.1. Taxonomy (GTDB): domain Bacteria; phylum Chloroflexota; class Chloroflexia; order Chloroflexales; family Kallotenuaceae; genus LB3-1. Next base: position 3,003 of record JAFAYS010000119.1, read on the forward strand.
AGGGCCAGCGCCTATTTCCTGAGGGCATCCCTGGGACGCTCAAGCTGGCGGAGTCGAAGACGTTCAGCAGCGGCGTTGTCGCGCTGGTCTATGAGCTGGAACATTCATAGCACCGGCTGAGTCGTAGACAGCATGGAATTCCGACATGAGTCATCCCGAACTTAAGGAATGACAAACACACGAGACCTCCAGATGTAGAATGTGGTTACCACGCCCATTCGCATCTGGAGGTCTCGTATGATTCCGGATTATGACACTGTCCCTGCGGCTGTGCAAGCGGATGACTCC
>JAFAYS010000277.1 GCA_019240175.1 Chloroflexota bacterium
TCACGCGCGATCTGCGAGGCAATATCGCTGTCGGTCTGGTTGAGGAACGTTCGCGTTTTACGGCCTCGGTAGAGCCGGTGCGATCGATCGTAGCCACGCACTGTCAGCGTCGGTGTATGCTGGTCGAATTCGGGCTCCAGCGCGGTAATCTCGCCGGTCATGATCGTTTTGCTCTGCCCGCCGGGAGCAGAGGCAGCCAGCGTCACTTCGCGGCCCAGCTTAAACTGGTCGCCGTCGGTGAGCTGGAGCTTGGGATCATTGAAGCGCAGCGCAAACATCGCAGGCTGGGCAACGTCGTCCTCGACCACCGCATCGGTGAGAGCGTCCATAGCATCAGTCGGGATATCGGAGCCGTCTACTTTGATAAAAAACTGACCGATGAAACTCTTGGGATTCGCAGACATTATAGATCTTCCCTGTAACGTATCGCCGGGCTATAGCGACGCCTAGCGCGACGGCAGCGGTGTAATCAGCAGCAGGTCGCCGGGTCGCAGCCGCCGGGGGTCGGCAATTTGGTTGGTATTCGCAAGGTGGCGCCAAACCGTCGGATCGCCGTACTCTTCATAGGCGATGTAGGGCAGCGTCTCGCCCTCGCGGATCAGGCGCACATGCTCGCCGGGATTGCCGCCGGAGGTTGGGTTCTGGCGCGGGTACTGGCCTTCGTCCATCAGCTGCTTAAAGGAAACATCCAGCACCGCGCGCAGCGGCGTACCATCGGATGCAAAAAGCGTGAATTTCTGCGAGATACTGGTGATCACCGCCTGGAAGGACCACATCGAGCCCCAGACAAAGCGGCAGATCGGCGGCTCGCCTTTGTTGGTCGCCTGATTCTTTTTGTTTTCGTTGATCTTCATCATGTCCCACAGGCCTTTGGTGTAGGTGCGGACATCGCGGCCAGCCACCACGCCAAGGTTGAGATGGGTGTGAGATTCGTTCGTGTCGAAGAGCAGCTGCACCGACAGATTGGCCGGCTCGCCGCCGCTAAACTCCAGCGGTGCAACGTTCTGGCCTTTGGTCTTGGATTCCTGCCAGCCGTTGCTCTTCGAGAACGTGTATTCTTTGGGATTGAACATGCACTGGACTTTCGCGCCGGTGTCCAGGTTGATGATCTCTGCTTTGGCAAGTTGACCGCTTGGCATATCTACCCTCTTGATGAAGATGAAGCTGGATTGTTTAATGTCCTAGTCGTTCGCGATCGATCAGGAGCCGATGGCGTAAGCGCGCGTAGACCTGCTGGGCCAGCATGTCGATGTCGGGCTTGCCCTGCTTGCCGCCTTCGCCTGGCGCTTGTTTGCCGGCACCGCCCGCGCCACCAGCACCGCCTGCCGCTGCCTGTCCTGATGATCCGGTCGCGGCCTCGTTCTGCGCCTCGTCCGCATCTTGGACTGGAGCAGACTGACTTTCAGAGCGGACCGGTCGCAGCAGCGTGAGCTGGGAACTGCGCGCGCCGAGCAGATTGTTCGCGGCATCCTGCATCTGGCCAGGGAAGCCGCCGGCTTGATCGAGCATACCCTGCGCCTGGCCCATGAGTTGATTCGGCATACCCGTGACTTGATCGAGCATACCCTGCGCTTGGCCCATCAGCTGATTCGGCAACCCGGTGACCTGGTTCATCATGCCTTGCGCTTGGCCCATCAACTGGCCAGGCATACCAGTCACTTGATCGATCATGCCTTGCGCCTGACCCATCAGCTGGTTGGGCATGCCAGTGACCTGGTCGATCATGCCCTGGGCTTGGCCCATCAGCTGGTTAGGCATACCAGTCACTTGATCGATCATCCCCTGCGCTTGGCCCATCAGCTGATTCGGCATACCAGTGACTTGATCGAGCATGCCCTGGGCTTGGCCCATCAGCTGGTTGGGCATACCAGTCACTTGATTGACCATACCTTGGGCTTGGCCCATCAGCTGGCCGGGCATGTTGGTAACCTGACCGACCATGCCTTGCGCCTGACCAGCTAGCGAGTTGACGCTATTCTGGATGCCGCCCAGCGAAGGCAGTTTCAAGCCTGGACGCCCGCCAAAGAAACGCTGGACACTTGTGCGCTGAAGCATTGGCAATGCGTAATCGGCGGGGCTGCGCTGAGCTATGCCGCTACTTGTCTCAGTCGCTGGCGCTACCATCGAGCCAGCGTTGTCTGCTTGCGATGCGAAGCTTGGCGCAGACGCCAGGATCGGCGAGCGACGCACGAGCGACGACATCAGAGATGGTTGTGCCGGCGACGATTCCGACGCTGAACCTGGTGCTGATCCATCAGCACTCGCTGCTACCTCAGGGTCTGCCTCGCGGCTCAGCAGCGGCGTATCGGTTGGCGTGTGCATGCGCAGAAGAGGCATAGGCGTCGCGCCGGGCTGATCGATCGCCATGCGGTTGATGACCTGCGCGGCGACACTTGTTCCACTCGTGGGCGCTGCGGCACTAGCCGTGGGTGTGGCGGGCAGGGCATGGGCGGTGCTGAGGCGCTGCAAGAGCGGGAGTGCGCTCCACTCCAAGGCCGGTGTCACCGCCCGTGGCGCTGGCAAGACAGCCGAAGCCGTCGCGCTGGCAGTCGGCTCGCGCTGCAGCGTGGCAGTGGGTAGCAGCGGCACAATCGGTGAGCGATGCACCAGCGCTGGCAAGCTCGGACTGGTTGGGCTGCTCGTCCTCGTCGGCGTGCCACCTGTGTGATCACCACTTACCGAAGCTAGCGCTGAAATGCTCGGCTGCTCTGCGGCGCGCATCATGACCGGGCTGGTTATGGGCGCTGTGCTGTTTGGCGCGTCGGGCGAGCGCTGGAGCGAGGAGCTTCCCACAGGCGCATCTGCTTGAGCCATGCTCGGCGCGTCGGGAACATGCATTCGTAGCAGTGTCAGCGGTTGAAAGGCTGCGCTGCTAAGTGAGGGCAGGATCGCCGAGCGATGGATCGCGGGCGCTGATTGCCCACCAAAATCTGCACTCGCGGGAACTGCTTGCTCACTGAAGCTTGCCGTGCCAGTGTCATCAGGTGTGAAGCTCTGGCCTACCGGTGAGTCTGCGCTGATCCCTGCGCTGCTATCGGCTGCCGCTGCCGCTGGCGATCGCAGCAAAGCCGCGCTGGTGGGCGCGCCTTCGCTGGCTGCTCGCGCTGTGCTGGGCGCGTGCACGCGCAGCAAGGGCATTGGTGCCGCGCCGGGCTGGTCGATGGCCATGCGGTTGATGACCCGGGCCGCGACACTAATACCACCAGGAGCAGGGGTGCTGACGGTGGGTGTGGCGGGCAGGGCATGGTCGGCGCTGAGGCGCTGCAAGAGCGGGAGTGCGCTCCACTCCAAGGCCGGTGTCGCCGCCCGTGGTGCGGGTGTGGCCGCCGAAGCCGTCGCGCTGGCA
>JAFAYS010000289.1 GCA_019240175.1 Chloroflexota bacterium
GTACTTCTGCTACAAAGTGCCTACTATACGTAGCCACAGGTTGTGCTACAATGTGGCTAGAGGCATTCTGTAAGCAGGCGCGGCATCAGCACACTCCTGCGCATGCATCCTTCTCACACCCAAGCACCAAACTCCTTTTCCATATAAACCGGCGAAAGCTACACGCATACACGCCATCGTCGCTGCCGATCCGTAACTTGAACAGATCAGCCCTGACCCCCCAACCTTCTCGCTAAGGGCGATTGATCCTACCTTGCGCGCGGCTGGCTGGGATTAATCGCTTGAATTGCATATCTAAACTCGTGTGGCTGTAGGCAGTATGCAGCTGGGCGGCAGCAAGGAGCAGATCGATGTTTAGCTCTTCGACGCTTGCATACAAACGGTGGAATATGAAGCGCTGGCCCTTGTCCAGAGGGCCACTGGTCACGCTGCTGGTCGCGATCGGCCTCGAAGGATTCTCACGACTGCTGCTCGATATTCCGTCGGCTGCGCCGCTATTTCTGGCCGTGGCCTATGCGGCGTTTCTCGGCGGCGTGCAATCCGGCTTAGTCAGCGCCGCGATTACGATTGCCTACACGCTGTATGCCTACGCCACACCGGGATCATTCCTGGTTTACAGCGATAATAATGTGATCCGCGTGCTGGTGACCATCGGTACGTCGCTGGGGATGGCGCTGCTGGTCGGCGGCCTCAAGCGCCGCGCCGAGCGCGATCAGTCCGAAATCTTGCGTATCCAGCGCTACCAGACGCTGATGCTGCAAAGTGTGAGTGACTCGATTATTGCGACCGATGCGCAGTTTCGGATTCAAACCTGGAATCGTGCCAGCGAGATGACCTATGGCTGGAGCGCCGCCGAAGTCTGTGGTAAGCCGATCAACCATGTGCTGCCGGTTGTGCGCTATCTCGATAACATCGATGACGAGCAGGCTAAGGATCTGATCCTGCGGCAATCCTTCTGGAATGGCCAGGTAATTCAAACCCACCGCGATGGACATGAGATTTTGATCGAGGCGTCCGTGCGGCTGATTCACGACGCCGACGGTAGTATGGTGGGCGTCGTCGCCGTTAACCGCGATGTGACCGCGCAGCAGCAAGAGCGAACGGAGCGTGCGCGGATCGAAGAGCGCCAGCACTTTTTGGGGCAGGCCAGCGCGGTCCTGGCTGACTCGCTCGACTATGAGTCGACGATCAACACGGTCACCCAGCTAGCGATCCCGCATCTCGCCGACTGGTGCGTGATCCATCTGATTGGCGAGGATGGCACGCTGCGGCGTCCGGTGGCCGCGCATGTTAATCCTGAGCTGATCGAGATTATCCGTGAGTTGCAGCAGCGCAATCCGATCGAGCTCGGCGAGGACGGCCCGATCACGCGGACGCTGCACACTGGCGAAACGCAGCTGGTGCCGGTTGTCGACCACGTGCGGATGCGCGCCGTCAGCAGCGACGACTACCACTACCGGATGCTCGGCGAGCTTGGCTTCAACTCCTATATGATCGTGCCGATCATCGCGCATGGCCGGACGCTCGGCGCGGCCACTTTTGTCTCAGGAGGCCGCTCCTACACCGCCGCCGATCTCGAACATGCTCAAGACCTCATGCGTCGCTGCGGGCTGGCCGTCGATAATGCGCGGCTCTACCGCGACGCCCAGGAGGCGATCCAGACCCGCGATCAGCTAATGCTGACGGTCACCCACGACCTTAAAAATCCGATCAGCGCGATCAAAGGCTACGCCAACTTCTTGCGTCGTCGGCTGCAGCGTCGTGATACGCCCGATGCCGAGTGGCTGGAAGACGGCCTAGCCAAGATCGATACGACGACGACCAAGATGACCGGCCTGCTCAACGAGATGCTGGACTTTGCGCGGCTTCAGGCCGGCCAGATGCTCGATCTGGATCAGCGCCCGACCGATCTGAGCGCGATAGTGAGCCAGACTGTTGCCGAATACCAGCAGACGACCGAGCGGCACTGCATCTACGTGGCCGCCTCGGTCGCTGAGCTGGTCGGCCTCTACGATACCGCCCGTCTAGAGCGCGTGCTGGCGAATTTGCTTTCCAACGCGATCAAATATAGCCCCGACGGCAGCGAGATTATGGTTGAGGTGCGGCATGAGAGTAAGGCCGGCGCGTGCTGGGCTGTGATCAATGTGCAAGACTGGGGGCTGGGTATTCCCGCCGCCGACCTACCGCATATCTTCGATCCGTTTCGTCGCGCGGGCAATGTGCGCGGACGTGTGCGCGGCACCGGCATCGGCCTAACGATCGCCCAGCGCATTGTAGAGCTGCACGGCGGCTCGCTCACCGTCGCCAGCGTCGAAGATGAGGGCTCGACCTTTACGATTCGTCTGCCGATGACCGCGCTGCCCGCTGAAGCGCCGCCGGTGTGGTGGAACGAGGCGCTGCCGTAAAACGGTCACCGACAACGACTTAAGGTTATGTTCATAGATCGTAACAGATGTAGCCCGGACCAACGATCGGTCCGGGTTATAATTTTGGTATGCGACGTTTTGTTATTCTAGCTTTGATGATGCTGGCTGTGCTGCTGGGCGGCGGCTGGTACTTGACACAATCGACTGCCGCGCGCACCTACACGCCGACCGGCCCCGGCGATGTGTATCTCGCGCTGGGCGACTCGCTGGCCGCCGGCTTTATCGTGGATCAGCCCGAAGATGCGTATGTTGCCCGCATCGCCACCGCGCTCCAACAGCAGCGCTCAATCGAGGTGCGCAACCTGGCGATTCCCGGCGAGACCAGCGGCTCGTTTTTGCGCCGCCAGCTGCCGCAGGCGCTCGCCTTCATTCAGGAGCAGCGTGCCGCCGGTAAGCGCGTCAGCCCAATTACGATCGACATTGGTGGCAACGATGCCCGCGCCGTCGAGTCGGCCTCCAACGAGGAGCGCCGCCACGTCATGGCCACGATCGAGGCCAATCTCGCCAGCGCGTTGGATCAACTGATCGATGCGACCAGCACGCGCCTGGGTCAGCCCACCGCCGACATCGCGATCATGACCTACTACAATCCATATCCCGGCGATCCCACGGATGAGTCCTCGCCCGCCTACTGGAGCGACCAACTCAACGCGGCGATCGTGCGTGTGGCGGTGGCGCGCGGCGTGGCGGTGGCGCATGTGGCCGAGCCGTTCGCTGGCGGCAATGTGTATCGCTACACCTACATCGCGGCGGGCGATGTGCACGCTAACTCCGACGGGCACCGGCTGATCGCCGAGCAGTTCGTGCAGGCGCTGGGGTACGAACCATAGAACAAAGGAACAAAGGAACAAAGGAACAAACAAGCGAACCAAGAAGCTAGAACTAAGGGTGTAAGGGCGCTGCTTGCTGCGCCCAATACATCCTGCTCGCCTGCCGCAGCGAAGTCGGAGATGAGTGCCTACTTTTCTTCGGCTGGGTTTTCAATATCCTGTATTGTACGTAAGGTTTTGCTGCGTCTGGCGTCATCCTTGATCGACATTGCCACTTCTTTGGCCTTTGCTACATATCCACGGTCCGCTAAATCGGTTGCGATTTCGCGCAAGACACTTCCGCAGTCGAGACTATCCTGTAAAAGTTGGCTGTTTTCCCCAGCCCGCGCAATTGCGATCGCCTGGTCCCACAGGATGTGCGCTTGATTGATCTGCTCTATGGCGGCGAAAAGGTTGGCCGTGCGATGCAACGTTTCTGCTTGCTGCCATGCTCCATCTACGGTCTGTGCGATGGCTTCCGCTTCAAGTAACGTTTTCAAAGCTTGGTCACGCTGACCCCTGTGTATGTGCGCAGCGGCAATGTCACGCCAGGCAGAAGCGCGCTCATAGGCATACTCCTGTAGCGATCTTTCTAACGATCGCACCACCTGTTCAGCCTCATCTATGCCCCCTTCGCGTAACAAAGCCTCAGTCAGACGAAGAAATGTCAGGAGGCGCTCGGTCTCGTCTTCGATTGATAGCACAAGCTCTACAGCGCCGGCGTGAGACCTTTTGAGTTGACCCGCCTGTATAAGTGTATTCAGTTTTGTAATGTGCTCTTGATCATGCATGAGTACGCTCCTTGTTTTAGGATCGGCGACACTACGGAATTGTTTTTAACTTTAATTTGACAAATAAGTTAATAACTGGTAAATTTCACTAACCTTCGGAAAAACAGGCCCCCCACTCCGTGACTATTCTCTTAGCCAGATGGGAGCTCACACATGCAGATTTTTCAGTATCGTCGAATGTTCACCCTGCTTGCGCTGTTGATCGTCGGATTGTCCACCTTTACTGTGTCTTCGACGCATGCCAGCGTGAGCCACGACGAGTCCGGCCCTGGCATCATGAGCGGCACGCGCATCTCGCACTCGACTGCCACCAGCCGCCTGAGCGCCGCCGGTATCACCTGGTCGTCGAGCGGCAATTGCAGCAACCGCAACATCTCGACCTGCACCTCGTTTGAGCAGATCTACAGCGGCACGATCGACGGGATCATCACGCTGCGCAACGCCAGCGGCTGCGCGATCAACGTGACGGGCGGCACCGAGACCGGCCACGCTACCACCGGCACCGCGCCTGCGCCGAGCTACGCGACGCACTGGAACGGCTACAAGATCGACATTGGCCTGACGACCTGCATCCAGAACTACGTCAACGCCAACTTCACGCGCATCGCCAACCGCTCGAACGGCGATCCGCAGTGGCAGTCGGCGGCGGGCAACATCTACGCGCGCGAGTCGAACCACTGGGATATCTACTACCGCTAAAACCGCGCTAAGCGTCCGCAGCGATCGAGTAGGAGCAGTCTTAATGGCTGCTCCTTTTGTGATTCCGTGCAGCCGTCACGTGGCGTGCGCCTATGCTATAATAGATCCTTGACGAAAAAGCAGACTAGATGCGTGGAGCAGGGGGCACCGTTGCGCTCAGCCGGTTGCCGTCTGCATGGATGTTTGCGATGAGAAAATACCATATCTGGACCGTCGGCTGCCAGATGAATGTATCGGACTCAGAGCGCCTGGAAGCAGCGCTGCAAGGTGTCGGATACTCGCCGACCGAGCAGGCCGAGGACGCCGATTTTATTGTACTCAATTCGTGCAGCGTCCGCGAAAGCGCCGAAGACCGCATCAAGGGTAAGCTCGGCTCGCTGGCTCATCTCAAAGAGCACAAGCCCGATACCCAGATTGTGCTCTGGGGCTGCATGGTCGGTCCCGATAATCAGTCGATCTTCAAAAATAAACTGCCGATGGTCGATCATTTCGTCTCGCCCAGCGCGGTAGACGAGGTGATCGCGCGGGTGCCGAATCCGGTCTACTCGTTCGACGAGCCGGTGCTGCCGATCGCCGACGAGAAGCATCCGCCAGTGCATGTGTATGTGCCGATCATCTACGGCTGCAACATGAGCTGCTCGTACTGCGTGATCCCGCTGCGGCGTGGCCGTGAGCGCTCACGACCGATCGCGGAGATCGCCGAGGAGTGCCGCCGCGTGGTGGCCCGTGGCGCGAAAGAGATCACGCTGCTGGGCCAGATTGTCGACTCGTACGGTCATGATCTGCCGGGCCGACCGGATCTTGCGGATCTGCTTGAGGTTGTGCACGAGACGCCGGGCCTGCTGCGGCTGCGCTTTTTGACCTCGCATCCGGCCTGGATGACGCAGAAGCTGATCGATACCGTGGCGCGGCTGCCCAAGTGCATGCCCGAGATCAACCTGCCGGTGCAGGCCGGCCACAACGCGATCCTCAAGACCATGAAGCGCGGCTACACCGTCGAGCGCTACAAAGACCTGATCGGGCGGATTCGTGCGACGATCCCGCATGTGTCGATGACCACCGATATTATTGTGGGCCATCCCGGCGAGACCGACGAGCACTTCCAGGGCACGCTGGATCTGGTCAACGAGATCGGCTTCGGTAAAGTGCATATCGCGGCATTCTCGGCTCGGCCCGGCACGCCTGCCGCCACCATGGAGGCCGACGAGACGCTGGCGGTGCCGTACTGGAAGAAGCAGCTACGTCGCGTCGAATTGGAGCGCGCCCAGACCGTGATCGCGACCGAGCAGAACGAGCGCTTGATGGGCCAGACCGTCGAGGTGCTGGTCGAGGAGCGCGTCAAAGGCAAATGGCGCGGACGTAGTCAGCAGAACAAACTGGTTTATTTCGAGGACGAGGCCGACTGGACCGGACGCCTGGCCGATGTGCGCATCACCCGGACCGGGCCGTGGTCGTTGAGCGGCGATTTGGTGAGCCAGCCGACGGCGGAGCAGTTGCGCCGCACGCCGCAAGCAGTGATGGTGATTGAGTGACATCGCAACCTTACGTTTTCCCCGATGTATCGTCGGAACATCAGCCGCCAGCGCCGGTCAAGCAAAAGTGGCCGCTCTCGGTCTGGATTCTGCCTGATGGGATTTTCGCGCTCATAGCGACGCTGATTTTGTCGGTGATCGTCATGATCGCCTACATTGCCGTACAGGTTGGCGGCGGCGCGAATTTACAGGAGCTCTTCGGCCCGAACGGCACCTCGATTCCGTCAGGCCTCCTGTTTGGGCTGCTGGTCGCGCAGAATCTCGGCTTTGTCGGTATTGTGCTGCTGCGCACGCGCTTGATCCGCAAGCTGCCGCTGCAATGGCTGGGCCTGACCGCGCCGCAGCCGCTGCGGCTGATCGGCTGGGGCATTATCTTCGGGATCTTGTTCGTCTCGCTGAACTTCCTGATCGGCCTAATCTTTTCGTACTTCGGCATCAACAGCGACCAGGCGGATCTGTTCCAGATGGAGCAGGGCGATACGCTCGGCCAGACGTTGATGTTTTTGGGCGCTGTTGTCGCCGCGCCGATCGGCGAGGAGCTTTTTTTTCGCGGCTATGCCTTCAAGGCGCTGCGTGAAAACAGCTCGCGTCGCACGATTGCGGTGATCGCGATCCAGCTGCTGGTCGTGATCGGGCTGCCGCTGCTGGGCTTGCTGGCGTTCAGCGCGTACACGTGGAGCGATGTGTCGCTGCTGGTGGTCAGCTTGATCGCGGCGCTGGGCTTGTCGGCGCTGGTGCCGTCGACGCGGGTGCGCGCCTATCTGATCAGCTCGGCGTTCTTCGCGGTGGTGCATCTCAGCGGCATCAATCAGGGCGCGATCGCGCTGCTGGCGGCGACGTTTATTGGTGGCCTGTGTTTGGCGGGCGCGTACGATCGCACGGGCTCGATCCTGCCCAGCATCATCGCCCACGCGATCAACAATAGCGTCGCGTTTGGCCAGCTGATCTACTGCGTCAACGCCTATGGCTCGGTCCAAAATTGCGGATAAATACAGATTAAGCGCGTATGGAGCGATCCAGATTCGCGCAGTTTTTCTCAAGGGAGAACAGAGTTGACAAAACAAGATGAACGAATGCGTCTGCGCAAGCGGCTGGTCGAGCGGGCGATTGATCATGCGGCAAATCATGAGTGGGACGAGGCGATCAAGGATAATCTGCGCGTGCTTGAGTATGGCAAAGACGCCGACACGCTCAACCGCATTGGTAAGGCCCACTTCGAACTGAGCCAGTACGATCAGGCGCTGGAGTATTACCGCGAGGCGCTGCAAGCCTATCCCTCGAACGTGATCGCGCGCAAGAATATTTCGCGGCTTGAGACGCTACAGCAGATGGAGAACGCGCCGACGCGCACGGTGCGCCAGCATGTCGATCCGCAGATTTTCATCGTCGAGACCGGCAAGACCGCGCTCACAACCCTGACCGGCATCGCGTCAAGCGACATTGTATCGAGCTTGATGATCGGCGAGCAGCTGACGATCAAGCACGACAGCAAGAACGTGACGCTCTCCGACGGCGACGGCAACCAGATCGGATCGCTTGAGCCGCAGCTGGCCCAGCGCCTGATCCAGATGCTTGAAGGCGGCAACCGCTACTCGGCGGTGGTGGCCAACCTCCAGAATGGCGTCGTCAAGGTGCTGATCCGCGAGATCTACCAGGCGCCCTACCAGCGCAATCGCGTGTCGTTTCCGGGCAAGCTCGGCGGCGACATCGCGCACTTCCGCACGTATGTCCGCGACGTGCCGCTGCGCTACGAGCTGGACGCCGACGATTTGCAGGAAGACGATGATCTGGGTGAGGACGATTCCAGCGATGATACCGACGAGGATTTCTTCCGCGGCGATACCCACGACGAGGAAGAGGTCGGTCTAGAAGAGATCGAGGCCGACATCTCGCCCGACGAGGACGAGGAAGAAGAGTCCTAGTTCTGAGATCAGGACAATCTGAGCAAAGCCTAGCGGCGCGTAGTAGAATACGCGCCGCTGGTGTTTAATCGCTCGGCTGGCTCACAACTCGATCTTGACCGGCTCCTGCCCATCGATGACCTCGCTGAGCAAATCTTCGAGCAGCGCCAGCGGCTCAATTGTAAACGTGTGTGGCGGCAGCTCGAATGATTGGCGCACGATGGTGAGTGTTTCGTCGAGCAGCTGGCGACTCATGGCGGGCAGCTCGACGCCGAGCCGCCGGCACAGCGCAGCAGCGGTAGCTCCGAAGCGCGCCGCCAGCGGCAGATCGTTCTGTTGCGCGGCCAGCGCACTCAATCCCGCCAGATTCTCGACCATGCCGAGCTTATCGGCTACATCGCGGCACAGGCGCAGGCTGGTCAAATAGTGCTGCCGCGCCTCGTCAAGCGCGCCCAGCCGCAGCGTCGCGTCGCCCAGCCGGCAGAGCGCGCGCGTCATCCGCAGCCGATCCTCAACGATCTGGCAGTAGCCCAGACACTGCTGCCACAGCCGCGCGGCGCGTGGGTAATCCTGCCGCAAGTAGGCGATGCTGCCCAGGGCGCTGGTCGCTACCGCCATGCCCATCGGATCGTTCGGCTCGTCGTCGCTGTCGATCGAGTCGCCGACATAGCGCTGGGCCTGCTCGGGATCGCCGGCGTGGATCGCGTTCTGGCCGAGATACATCAGTGTGTGGCCCAGGATATGATCGTCGTTCAGGGCTTCGGCCAGACGCAGGCTTTGTTCGTGGAGCGCCTGGGCCTGCGCGTAATCGCCCTGCTCACGGGCCAGCTGTCCCAGACTGTTGAAGCTATCCATGATGCCCGCCGTATTGTCGAGCGCCTGATGAGCTGCCAGCGCATCGCCGAGCAGCGACCGCGCCTGCGCGTAATCGCCCTGATAAAAGGCCAGCTTACCGCCGGCGTGCAGCGCCTCGGCCCACAGCGCGGGATAGCGGCGGCCATCGCGGTCCAGGAGCTGCGCCATCCAGCGGCGGCCCTCGGTGATCGCGCCCTGCACCGCCCAAAATTCCCACAGCCCGATCGCCAGCCGCAGCGCATGCTCAAGCTCGCCAGCATTGATCGTCCAGCTCAAAGCGGCACGCAGATTATCGTGCTCGGCGCGCAGCCGCCGCAGCCAGATGTGCTGCTGCGGGCCGCACAAAAACGGATAGGCGACTTCGACAAAGGCGACGTAGGCGTGGGCATGGCTCCGGCGCAGGGCCTCGAGCTCGCCATGCTGAGTGAGCTGTGCCAGGGCATACTCGCGGATCGTCGCCAGCATAGCAAAGCGCTGCTGATCGTCGGGGCCGGCGGCGCGCACCAGCAGGCTGTGATCGACCAGCGCGGCCACGCCGGCCAGCACGTCGAGCGACGGATCGCCCACCGCGCGGCAGATCGTCTCCGCCAGATCGAGTGTCCAGCCGTTGGTGAAGACCGCCAGCCGAGCAAACAGCTTCTGCTCCTCAGGCTCCAGCAGCGCGTAGCTCCAATCGATCGCGGCGTGCAGCGTGCGATGACGGGTCGGCAGATCGCGCGCGCCTTGGCGCAGCAAATCCAGCGCCTGTTGGCCGGAAGTGCCGACCAGTCGCGCCAGCAGCGCTTGCGGTGAAAGTACCTTGATGCGCGCCGCCGCCAGCTCGATCGCCAGTGGCAGGCCGTCGAGGCGCAGGCAGATCTCGGCGATTGCACGGGCGTTCTCGGCAGTGATCGCGAAGGAAGGATCGACGGCCTGCGCGCGCTGCACAAAGAGCGCAACCGCCGGCGTGTGCGCGATCAGATCCTCGGGTCCGCTCTGCTCAAGACTCGGTACCGGCAGCGGCGGCACAACAAACTCATGCTCGCCGGAAAGATGTAAAACTGTGCGGCTGGTGACCAGGATCGTGAGGCTGGGTGCGGCTGCCAGCAGCGCGCTGATCGCCGGAGCCGCATCGATGACCTGCTCGAAGTTGTCGAGCACCAGCAGCAGCCGGCGCGCGCGCAGGTAGTGTTTGAGGCTGTCCTGAAGCGACGTGTAGGCAACCTCGTGCAGTCCCAGCGTTTGCGCGATCACCGGCAGCACCAGCGCGGCCTCGTCGATTGGCGAAAGATTAACGAACCACACGCCGTCGACAAAGCGATCCAGGCTTTGCTCGGCTACTGCCAGCGCCAGCCGGGTCTTGCCGCTGCCGCCAGCGCCGGTCAGTAGCACCAGCCGCGTCTGCTCTAGCAGCCCACAGACGGCCTCGATCTCGGCGGCACGCCCGACAAAGCTGGTCACCGGATGCGGCAAATTATGCGGCGTGATCTGCAGCCACGGCTGCAACAGACTGCGATCGCTCTCGTCGCGGGTTTGTGCTAGCAGCAGATCCAGCGCCGGCTGTCGCGCCGCCAGCAGCAGCCGGTTAGCCTCGGCTTTGCTTAGCCCCAGCGTGCGCGCGACATTGATCAGCGGCTGCCAGGTATGAGGCTTACGCACGCCCGCGCTTTTGAGCCAGTTGTGGATCGTCTTTTTGGAAACACCGGAGTCCTGCGCCAGCCGCTCCTGGCCCCAGCCTTTCGCTTGCATCAACTGGCGTAATACATCTGCTAACGCGGCGTCGCTGCTCATATCGTAACTCCTACCACAGGCGTATTTGGGACAACATGGGACAACTTGAGGACTTCTGTCGTGCTGAGCTTCCGTGTAGGCTGTTCTCAGCAGGATCGAAAGGAGCTTCACCCCTCAGCAAGCAACGCTTGAGTCCTCCTCGACACACTTCATAGGTTTTCGCTGTGTTTACCTCGATTGTACCGAAAGGATCGCATCTATGAAATATGCTCGGCTGCTGCCCGCGCTGCTTGTCGCCCTGGCCCTCCTGCTCGCCAGCTCTCCGGTCGCCGCGATTACCTACGGCGAGCCCGATGGCGAGCGCCATCCGTATGTCGGCACGATCTTTGTCGATTCACCTGAAGGCCTGTGGTGGATCTGCTCGGGCTCGCTGATCTCGCCGACGGTTTTCGTCACCGCTGGACACTGTACCGAGCGGATTCATGAGCTGGGTGGACCTGCTACCGTCATTTTTGCGTCAGCCTTCGGGCCAGGCATGGTTGCCCATCCAGTCGCACAGGCGATCACTGGGCCGAACTATTTCATCGGCGAGCGGCTGCCGACCCATGGCGATATCGGTGTGCTGATCATGCAGTCGCCGATCTATTTGTCACAGTATGCGGAGTTGCCAACTGCTGGGTTGCTCGACTCGCTGGCGACTCAGCGCGGTCGCCAGGATCTGTCGGTCACGATCGTTGGCTATGGCACGATCGGTATCGATAATCCCTACGGCGGCAAGCCGGCCATGACTTTCAACTATCGGCGCAACATGACGCCTGCGACGATCTTGAATTTGCGTAGCCATATGACCGACGGCGAGAACGTCCAGATCAGCGGCAATCCCGGCCAGGGTCGTGGCGGCGCGTGCTTCGGTGACTCCGGCGGCCCGACACTTCTAGGCGACAGCCACGTCATGATCGGTGTCAATTCATTCGTATTCAACAACAACTGCGCGGGAACAGCCTTCGCCTATCGCACCGACATTGCGGATGCGCGAGCGTTCCTGAGCCAATTTGTGGAGCTGCCTTAACGTGGCAGGAGCGGTCCGGTGGCACACTCGGCGCGCGAGATCGTCGGCGGCTGCACGGAGAGTATGTGGCAGATGGTGTGAGCTGCGGGTCGGTGCAGTTTCCACAACATTCGTCGCTGCTTTGCCAAGGGCGTGATCGATCCGAGAACGTAAAGCCGGACCTGCGCTGATTCTTCAGCGCTCAATCCCGAAATGGCCTGCATCCGGAGGTATGCGGGCCATTTGGTTTTAAGTGCAGATCTTCATGATCCACGCTACAATGTAGATCTTGCCTGTATCTGTCATCGTCGAGCATTGAGCAGGAGCGCACGCGTGGGATTTTTGAAGAAATTGTTTGGCGGAGCCGAACCTCCAGCCGATCCTGTTGAGCAACAAAGTGCTCAGAATCTAACGATTCGCCAGGCGGTGGAGCAGGTCAGCGCCCATCCGTCAGATCAGACGCGCGGCGCGCTGTACCGGCGTTTGAACGACGAAAGGTTGCTAGTGGCGGTCCAATCGCTCCCCGAGGTCCTTGGACCCATGCCTCAGACGCTCACCCAGGAAACGCACGTCACGATGCTCACCTCGACCGGACCCGAGGGCGGCACCGTGCTTTTGGCCTTTACCGACGAGGCCGCCCTGAACCAGCGGGCTCCTGGACGTCCATATCTTGGGATGCCAGCGCGCGATGTGCTGGATCTGGTGCTGCGCAATAACTACGCCGGCCTCGTCATCAATCCTGGGGGACCGTGGGCGGGCGTGCCACGCGCGCATGTGCAGCGGATTGTGGATGGCGAGTTCGCGTGATCGTCGTGCGCAGCCCAACCGTCGCTTCCATGCTATAATCCGCCGCGTTATGACGACAGCGAATCCTAACGATATCCAACGCCCAAGCATCACGGCGTTTTTTCCTGCGTACAACGACGGCGGCACGATCGGCAGCCTGGTCGTCACGACGCTCAACACCTTAGCCGAACTGACCGACGACTACGAGGTGATTGTTGTCGAGAACGGCAGCACCGATTACACCGTCGAGGTGCTGGAAGAGTTGGCTGAGCGCTACGATCATCTGCGCGTGCTGACGCATCGCTATAGCCTGGGCTACGGCGGCGCGCTGCGTGTGGGCTTTGCCAGCGCGACCAAAGATCTGGTTTTCTACACTGACGGCGACGCGCAGTACGATCCACGCGAGCTCAAGCTGCTGGTGCCACAGATGCAGCCCGGCGTGGATGTGGTCAACGGCTACAAGATCAGCCGATCGGACCCGCTGCACCGCAAGATCATTGGCCGGATCTACCATCATTCGGTCAAGCTGCTGTTTGGCTTCAAGCTGCGCGATGTGGACTGCGATTTCCGGCTGATGCGGCGGCAGGTCTTCGATGTGATCGATCTCGAATCGCCTGACGGCACGATCTGCCTTGAGCTGGTCAAAAAGCTCCAGGATGCCGGCTTTCGCTTCGCCGAGGTGCCGGTGCATCACTACCATCGCACCTATGGCACGTCGCAGTTCTTCAATTTCCGGCGGCTGCGGCGCATCCCGCCCGAGATTATCAAGCTGTGGTGGAAGCTGGTGATCCGCCGCGAGCATATGCCGCGCATCCGTGAGCGTCGTGCCGCGCATGAAACGGCAACGGGCCAGCGCTGAGTCGCGCCGCACATCTTGTAGAGACAACCAATGAATAGCTCAGAACATACGTCATTTGCGGATAAGCGCTGCATGATCACGGGCGGCCTTGGCTTTATCGGCTCGAGCCTGGCGGCGCGGCTGGTCGATCTCGGCGCGCATGTCACGCTGGTCGACTCGCTGATCCCGGAGTATGGCGGAAATTTACATAACGCTCAAGCTCTGGATCAAGAGCGCGTGCGGGTGAATATCGCCGATGTGCGCGACGAGTACTCGATGAACTATCTGGTGCAGGGCCAGGATTATCTGTTCAACCTGGCCGGCCAGACCAGCCATCTGGACTCGATGCACGATCCCTACACCGATCTGGAAATCAACTGCCGGGCGCAGCTCAGCATTTTGGAGGCCTGTCGCAAGCACAATCCCGATGTGCGGATCGTCTACGCCAGCACGCGCCAGATCTACGGCAAGCCCGACTACTTGCCCGTCGACGAGCGGCATCTGCTGCATCCAACCGATGTTAATGGCATCAACAAGATGGCGGGCGAGTGGTATCACATTGTGTATAACAACGTGTACGGTATCAAAGCCTGCGCCCTGCGCCTGACCAACACCTATGGCCCACGGATGCGTGTCAAAGATGCGCGTCAAACGTTTCTCGGCATCTGGATCAAGCAGCTAATCGAGGGCGAGGCGATCAAAGTTTTTGGCGACGGCTTGCAGATCCGCGATCTCAACTATGTCGACGATGTGGTCGAGGCCATGCTGCTGGCGGCGGCGACCGACGGCGTCAACGGGCAGATCTTCAACCTGGGTGCCGACGAGACGATCAATCTGCGCGATCTGGCCCAGTTGCTGATCGAGCTGAATGGCTCCGGCAGCTACGAGCTGATTCCGTTTCCGCCGGATCGCAAAACGATCGACATCGGCGACTACTACGGCGATTATCGCATGATCCAGGGCCGGCTCGGCTGGCGTCCGCAGGTTTCGCTGCGCGACGGTCTGGCGCAGACGCTGGCGTTTTATCGCGAGCACCGGCAGTTTTATTGGTAGGAGCGAGAACAGACAAACAAAGAACAAAGAACAAAGGGATCTGTGCTCATAAATATTTGTTCTTTGTTCCGTTGTTCTTTGTTCTGTATAAAGATCTATGACGACACAATCATCTGAAGAGCAGGCCCGCCCGATCGTGCGCGTGCCATTCGGCGACTCGCTGCGACAGTACGCGGCGCTCAAGGCCGAGATCGACGCCGCGACGGCGCGCGTGCTGCAAAGCGGCTGGTATATTCTTGGGCCTGAGGTGCAGGCGTTCGAGGCCGAGTTTGCCAAGTTTTGCGGCGCGGCGCACTGTGTCTCGGTCGGCAACGGCACCGAGGCGCTGCATCTGGCGCTGCGAGCGCTGGATCTTGAGCCTGAGGCCGAGGTGCTGACCGTCGCCAACGCGGGGGTGCCTGGCGCGGTCGCGGTACGTCAGGCCGGGCTGACGCCACGCTTCGCCGACGTGGACGATCGTACGCACACGCTGGTACCGGGCTCGCTGGAGGCGATGATCACGCCGCGCACCAAAGCGCTCATGCCGGTGCATCTCTACGGCCACCCCGCGCCAATGGACGAGATCATGGCGATCGCTGAGCGGCACTGCCTGCCGGTGGTCGAAGATTGCGCGCAGTCGCACGGCGCGACGATCGACGGGCGGACAACCGGCACGATCGGCCTGCTAGGCTGCTTCTCGTTCTACCCGACCAAAAATCTCGGCGCGCTCGGCGATGGCGGCGCGATTATCACCGACGACGACGCGCTGGCCGAGCGACTGCGCAAGCTGCGCGTGTATGGCTGGGAGCGCAAGTATCACAGCACGATCGCGGGCGGCATCAACTCGCGCCTCGACGAGCTGCAGGCGGCGCTGCTGCGAGCCAAGCTGCCGCATCTGGCCCGCTGGAACGAGTTGCGGCGTGAGCGCGCGCAATGGTATCGCGAGCTGCTGGCCCAGGTGCCGGGATTGGTGCTGCCCGAAGATGTGGCGGGCCATGTCTACCATCTGTTTGTGGTGCAGGTTGGAGGTGGCCGCCGCGACGGGCTCAAGCAGGCGCTGGCTGAGCGCGGCATCGGCACGGATATTCATTATCCGCTGCCGGCGCATCTTCAGCCGGCCTTCGACGATCTTGGCTACGAGCCCGGCGAGCTGCCCGTGACCGAGCGTCTGGCCGAGACGGTGCTGTCGCTGCCGTGCTTCCCTGAGCTGACGCGCGCTGAGGTCGAGGCTGTCGCCGCCGCCGTGATCGATGCGCAGGCTAGGGTGTAAGGGGCAAGGCCCTCACTCGTGGCCCTCACCCCGTCTCGCTGCGCTCGACTTCCCCTCTCCCGCCGCCGCAGGCGAGGGGAAAAGTGGTACTGCTTTGTTTTTTTGTTCCTTTGTTCGTTTAGGTTCTAGGTTCTGGGTTCTAGGTTCTGCGTTTCTATGGAACAGATAGAATACGAGATCATGGCAAGCGTCGAGGCGGCGCACTGGTGGTATCGCGGCATGCGTGCAATCAGCGCGGCGTGGCTCGATCTTGTCTATGGGCAGCGCCGCGATTTGCGCGTGCTGGATACTGGCTGTGGCACCGGTGGCAACGGCGAGTTTCTCCAGCGCTACGGCTGCGTCACGGGGCTGGATCTATCGGCGCTGGCGCTTAAGCTGGGGCAGCAGCGACTGCCAGGCAAGCTCGTGCGCGGCTCGGTGGTCACGCTGCCGTTCGCGGATGCGGCCTTTGATCTGGTGACCTCGTTCGATGTGCTGTATCATCGGGCGGTGATCGACGAGAGCGCGGCGCTGGCCGAGACATTGCGCGTGCTGCGCCCGGGCGGTCGGTTTCTGGTGCGGCTGCCGGCCTATCGCTGGCTGTCGTCGAAGCATGATCGCTCGGTGCATGGGCGCTACCGCTACACCGGAACCGAGACGCGAGCGATGCTTACCGGAGCAGGCTTTGTGATCGAGCGGTTATCGTACATCAACAGTCTGCTCTTTCCGGTCGTCCTGCTACAGCGGCTGGGCGAGCGCGTGCTGCCGCAGCTAGAGCAGTCGGGCTCGGATCTTGAGCTGCCTAGCCCGCTGGTCAACTACACGCTGCAAACCGCGATGTACAGCGAGGCGGCCTGGCTGCGCGATGGCGGGCGCTTTCCGTTTGGGCTGTCGATTCTGGCGCTGGCCCGCAAACCTGGATAAAGAACAAAGAACAACGGAACAGAGAACAATAAGTACTAAGTTTAGCTGTTCTTCTACAAGAGTACATTGTTATGCAAAACATGTTGGATCAAGTGTCGCGCACGCCGCGACTGTGGAATATTTTGCGCTGGATCGTCGAGGCCGGCTTTCGCGGCGAGCATCAGGTGATCGCCAGGGAGCTTGCGCCGTTCGCGGATCGTGAGCGACGCTTCCTTGATTTTGGCTGCGGCACCGGGGAATTCGCCGCCGACTTCCCGCCGGATCGCTATGTAGGCATGGATCTGACGATGCCCTACGTGGCCTATGCGGGCGCGACGCGAACCGGCAGCTACAGCGTGATGGATGGCAGCGCGCTGGCGCTGGAAGACGCCAGCTTCGACGCGGCGCTGGTACTGGGCGTGCTGCATCATCTGCCGGATCAGCTGGTGCGTGATTGCGTCGCCGAGCTGCACCGCGTGCTCAAGCCTGGCGC
>JAFAYS010000315.1 GCA_019240175.1 Chloroflexota bacterium
CGCGGCTCTGCTGCACGGCCTCGATCGCGGCCACGAAGCGCTGAAGCGGACGGGTCACGAAGCGAGCGGCCAACACGCCCAGCAGCAGCGGCGTGCTCACGATCAGCAGCGCAATCTGCACAAAGTTGGCCAGCGGCGAGTCCGGCACGCGCAGCAGGTTGACAGCCAGATAGTTGAGGTTGATGAACACAAAAAAGTTGAGCGGAATCACGATCACGATCAGCAGCGCGATCCGCAAGCTCAGTCGGCTAGGCATCGGCCTGCTCCACAAAGCGATAGCCGCGCCCGATCACGGTTTGAAGGTAGCGCGGCCTGGCGGGCTCGTCCTCGATGCGCTTGCGAATCGCCTTGATATGCGCGTCGATCGTGCGGTCGAAGACCTCGCGGCGGCCAGGATCGTGATCGTGGGCGGCGTCAAGCAACTGCTCGCGGCTCAGCACCAGGCCGGGATGCGCCAGCAGCCGGTAGAAGATATTGAACTGCGTCGTCGTCAGCGCGATCGGCTCCGAGTCTTTGAGCACCAGCAGCTTGTCGGGCTCGACCACAAAGCGGCCAACTTTGAGCGGACGCGAGCCGGCGCGACGCAGCAGCGCCTGGACGCGCGCGACCAGCAGGCGTGGATTGAAGGGCTTTTTGAGGTAATCATCCGCACCGATCTCCAGCCCCAGCAGCTCGTCGATCTCGCTGGTGCGCGCCGTAACCATCATGATCGGCACGTGCGAGAAGCGACGCAGCGCCCGGCACACGTCCAGCCCATCCACACCCGGCAAGCTCAGATCGAGCACCACCGCGTGCGGCGCGACCCGCTCAAACGCTTGGAGCGCGGCGGCACCATCGCCAACTTCGAGCACCTCGTAGCCGGCGCTGCGCAGATAGGCCGCCTCGGCCTCGCGGATCGCCGCCTCGTCTTCGACCAGCAGAATTCGTTGCATACCGCTATTGTAACAAGCAACGGCTGCCGAACGTATCCAGGTATCGACGGCTGGCGTTCCTGGTAGTAGCTACTATTTGCAGGACACCAGGTGCAAAACCAGCATTAATTAAAAGCCCCCTCTCTATAGAAAGGACAGCCCAGCGATGAGCTACCTAGCAGCGACACATCCACGTCAGACGGTTCCTCCGATTCGCACGCTCCTCTTCGTTAGTGTTGCTCTGAGCCAGATTCCGCTCTTCTATGCACCTGAATCGGCGCGGTTTGTCGTGCTCTGGCTGGTGTCGCTGGTGCTGAGCGCCGCCTGTGCCTGGCACGTCCCGCAGCCGTGGCGCTGGCTGGTTGGCCTGGTCAGCCTGATCAGCATTCTGAGCGTGCTGTCCGTTGACGTGAGACAGCAGGTCCGGTTGCATGGGTCTACCGAAATGATCTGGTTCGTGCTCATTCCATTGCTGGGCGTAGTCTTGCTGCATATGTACCTGACGTTGATCAGGCGGGCTGTGCCAATCCCCGAGAGCACCCCGTTCGCACGTCAAGACTCGCTCTCACGTCCCAGCAGAGCGCGTGGGTGGCGCTGGCTCCTGGCGATTCTGATCCCGCTGCATGCCCTCGGCCTGGGCCTGTACTGGGCCTACGCGGATCATGCGTGTAGCCGCTTCGATCTCGTACGGCGCGTGCAGGGCTGTACTGTGGTGCAGGCAGTACCGGCCTTTCCCGTGAACACCAACAAAGTCCAGTTCGCTCCGTCCGGTACGCTGGCAGCATCCACTGCTCCCATCGCGCCCGTTCACCTGGCCTCTCCGATTAATACCGAAAGCGTTGAAACGTACCAGCAGCAGCTCAAGACCGAAGCCAACACGATCTCGCTGTGGGATCTCAAGACCGGCAGACTTCTGCAAACGCTGGACCAGCCCGCGCGGCCCTTCGACATTACGTTCTCGGCAGATGATCAGCTGGTCGCAACCGCAGGGTTTGACGCACAGGTACGAGTCTGGCGGGTTGCCGACGGCAGCTTGCTGCACACGATTGCGGATGCCAGATTTATGGCATTGAGTGCCGATGGATCGCTCCTCGCGACGGCCAACGCTGACGACGCAGATGTGCGCCTCTGGTCGATGCCAGATGGTAAGCTGCTACGCACGATCACCTTGGATGACAATGTGTGGACTAGCGGCAGTATGGTGTTCTCGCCGGATATGTCATTGCTGGCTGTGCGGAATAACACAGATGTGATGCTGTGGCGCGTTGAAGATAACACATTGCAC
>JAFAYS010000316.1 GCA_019240175.1 Chloroflexota bacterium
TGGCATCGCCGATGGCCGGGGACTCGCCGCTGTGTTGCTGCTGGGTGCGGTAGGCGGCTGGCTTGGGACGCGATTTGTGGCCAGCCATGAGTGGGGCGGCGGAGCCTGGGAGCAGCAGGCGGTCCTAGCCGCTACCGCCGACGATACCGTGCGGACCAGTGTCTATGACCAGGTGCGCGGCGCGCCTTTTCCTGAGGGGATCGCCGACCGGGTGCTGCGCAACGCGTTCACGACTACGTGGGAGGGCCGCACAGGAGACATTGCGGAACGACAGGCGGAGCTGCGTCGCGAGCTAGAGGCGGCCTCCGAGCGTGGCGACTCGACGGTCACCGATATCAGCGCCGGTGTCGCCGTCGGGCTGATCCCGTCGCTTGAGCCGGCTGGAATGATTGTCCAGCGCATTGTGGAGGAGGCCGAGCGCGTCCTGCGTGATCGCACCGCAGCGTTGCTCCGCTAAGCACTATTCAGCTGCCGACCGCTGCTTTGTAGGGACGATCTCATTCGCCCGCCGCGCCACAATTTCCGCTCATGAATAGTCTTCAATCCGCCACTCGGATGCGAGTTACAAAAAATTTCGCCGGTTACGGCGAAGATAGTGTAGGCTCAGGTGCTATTCCGGATGGTCTCGCGGGCGCGGCGCGATCAGGATGCTTGCTCCTTGTCCGTCACGTGGAGCGGGCAGCGCCAGGTTTCTTCAACAGCACGTCCAGCATACTGGCGCGCTTCCGAGGCGGTGCCGAAATCGCACAGATTGGGATTAATGTTGCCTTGCAGAGCGATCTCGCGCTGGCGAATCATCTGCTGTAAACGCTGGTATTGGTTTTGCGCGCGCAACCGCTCGAACTGGTGATGCGCGTTGAAGATCAACGTTGGCCAGGCAAAGCGACGAGCCAGACGGCTTTGTACACCCGACAGACCAACAATAAAGAACGCTCGCTCGGCGAAGCTATACGAAAAATAGGGACTGGCTGGATCGGCGCTGGCGGCGGCATCCCAGGCATGAAACTGGCGATCTAGATCGTGGAGCGACTGTAGCTGCTGCCAGAGCAGCGCCTCAAATTCCAGCTCATCGCTGGGTGCAGGCGGCGTAAAGCACGCGACAAAGGTCGTAAAATTGCTTTTGAAGCTGGGCTGATGCTGCACAAAGTTAAACAGGTCGTGAGCGAGACCGGCGGTAGCCCCAGCCGATCCCATCTCGTTATACACGCCGAGCCAATAATTGCCTGAGAGCAGGGCGGCGCGCGCGCCAACACACGGGTAGGTCGGCTCGGTAATAAAGGCGCGAAAATCGTCGTGGACGGTCTGGACCGACGGCGGTGCTGCGCGGCCTAGCGTTGAGATGCAGGCCAGCTCGTTGCTGCGATACGCAAAACAGGCACGGTTTTGCAGTGCTAACTCATCCGTGAAAGGATTTGTCTTCTCAGGGAGAAGGGGGGAATGCCCCGTCATGGGATGGCTCCTTATCTCACGTAGGCGCGCAGGTACCTGGCTGGCCTCAGAATTCGGCAATCGCAGGAATAATCTCGCGTCCGACAAGCTCGATGATCGCGGGAGTGTACGCGTGCGGCATATTGAAGAGCACCGTCTGCACGCCCACGTTCGCCATGGCTCGGCAGCGCTCGATCACGCCGGGCACCGAGGCAGGATCGGAAAGATCGAACGTATCGAGCACCGTGCGCTCAATTTCCTCGTAGGGTCGGCCCACATCTTCACAATGGCCCTTCAACACACCAAGCAGACGACCAATCTCCTCGACCGGCCCGTAGAAAGTGCCGCTGATGTTGCAGGCGTCGGCATATTTGGCGACCAGGCGCAGGGTTTTTTTCTCGCCCGATCCACCAATCATAATCGGTGGGTGCGGCTTGTTGATTGGCTGCGGGCGATTGAGTGGTTGTTCCAACTGAAAGTGCTTGCCATGATACGCAGATGCGTCGTCGGCCCACATCTGCTTGGCAATCAGCAGAGTTTCTTCCAGCTGCTCATAGCGCTCTTTCAGCGGCGGAAACGGCACGCCCAGCCCGCGCGCTTCTTCCTCGTACCAGGCCGCGCCGATGCCAAAATACGATCGACCGCCGGAAAGCACGTCCAGCGTCGTCGCGGTTTTGATCAAAATACCAGGATGGCGGTAGATCACTCCGCCCACCAGCAGGCCCAGCTTGATACGTTGGGTAAGCCCGGCCAGGTAGCTCAGCGTATTGTAGCCTTCCAGCATCGGTGCCTCGACGGGACTAAGCCACGTTCCAAGGCCAAGCTGGAAAAAATGATCCATCACCCATACCGAGTCGAAGCCGACGGCCTCGGCGGTTTGAGCGATCTCCTTGAGCCAGGGCGCGATGGCCTGCGTGCTTTCGGGATAGTGGAAGTGTGGGATCTGTAGACCAATTCGCATCGTGTGTTCCTTTCTTGTTGTCGCCGGTGCATAGCTAACGATTTAAGCTGTCTTGGCTGAGTTTGTTCGGATCTACCTGACAGCTGCTTGCAGTCGTGGGAGATCAGCTTGCCGAGGCGGATCGGGATTGTTCGCTTCAACAGCAATAGGTGCATGCCGACATCTACGAGTCGGTCGCCGCGATCGACGGACGAGCCAGGCAATCGGTTAGCAAACCAGCCAGCTCGGCCACATCCGGCTCGCGGATCATGCTGAAGTGCGTGCCAGGCAGCCGGTGGTACGTCATGCCCCGCGCCAGCGGTGCCCAGGTTGCGGTGAGATCGGTGTGCTCGCTGCCGTGCTGCGACTGGATCACCGTGATCTGGCCCGCGAACGGACGCGGCTGATAGATGTTCATCGCCTCGGTATGCGCCCGGAAGACCTCGAAGCGATCGCGGAGCTGCGCGGCGTTGAGCTCGGCAGGCAGCGCGTGCGCCTGCTGAAGCCGCTCTAGCGCATACGTGAACGCGGTATTCATGTCCTGCTCAAGCAGCTGATCATCCTGTAAAAACGTGATCTGCTCTTCAGTGAGCCCGAGCTGAAGGGCGAAATCTGCCAGCAGATCAAGCTGTGTGGTCTGGGCGTCAGGCCGCGTCAGGTAACTGTCAATCAGCACGAGCGCCCCAATCTCCTGGCCCTGCTCATGGATCTGCCGCGCCACCTCGAACGCGATCACGCCGCCCAGCGACCAGCCGCCCAGGTAGTAGGGGCCGTGCGGCTGACGTTCTTGAAGCGCGGCAAGATAGCGCATCGCCATCGCTTCGATCGTGGTATCGGGCGCTTGCTCGCCGTCCAGACCGGCGGCCTGCACGCCGTAGAAGGGCTGATCCGTGTCCAGGCGCGCT
>JAFAYS010000329.1 GCA_019240175.1 Chloroflexota bacterium
TCACCACCTGAAAATCCATGATGCGCTCCTGGCAAAGCTAGACGACGGGTACCGGCTGCGGGTTCGGGATGAAATTCAAAAACAGCTCAAGCAGCTCAAGGATCGTTTGGCCGAGACCCGCAAAGCCGAGGTCCAGCAGATCGATCAGGGCGGTGTCCTGGCGTGCGCGTTCCAGCAGCCGCGCCTCGAAGTCGGGCGGCACCTCGATCATCACGCCGCGCAGCTCACCGATCAGCGCGTGCACGCGTCGGGCGATCTCTACCTCCGCCGCCGCCTCTGGATGCGCCGCCAGCCAGGCGTCCACCTCAGGCCCGGCCAGTGATCCATCGGCCACGGCAGCCAGATCTATCTCGATATTGTGTGGTTCCATGATGCTCTTTCTTGGTAGGCCGTCGCTGCGACAGGTCAGGCTTGAAATCAGGTAGCGCGTTCGCGCCGCACGCCGGGACAGATCACGTCCAGCAGTTCCTGGAAGGCCAGCCGCGTGCGATGAATCCGCATCTTCACCGCGCTGAGGCCAATGCCCAGAATCTCGGCGATCTCCTGGTAGGAATGGTCATCGATGTCGCGCAGAATCAGCGCCGCTCGTCCGGTCAGATCCAGCCGTGCCAGCGTACGCTCCAGGCACTCGCGCAGCTCCTGGCGCAGCGCGGCCTCCTCCGGCGAAAGGCTGCGCGCGTCGATCCAGCGCGGCTCGTCGCCGGCAGTGTCGGACGTTGGCGTGAGCGAGGTTGTCGTCGGGCGGCGCTGCTGCTTGTTGAGCGCGTCGAAGCAGGTGTTGGTTGTAATGCGATCCAGCCAGCCGACAAAGGTTGCCGGATCGTTCAGGGTTTTGATGCTGCGATACACCTTAAGAAAAACCTCCTGTGCCTGATCCTCAGCCTCCTGGTGATTGCCCATCAGCCGGTAGGCCATCGTGAAGACACGCGCTTTGTACGTGGCGACCAGCTGCTCAAAGGCGCGCGGATCGTCAGGCAGCGTGCGCTGGCAGCGCCGCACCAGCTCTTGTAGCGCGATCGGCTCCACGGTGCCTCCTTTTTGGTTGGTACAGGGTTTGTGTACGTTACCAAATCGGACAACCGGCTGTCAATTTCACTTTTCTTGACGACAAATCGCGCAAAAAGTCACCGATGTGCTCGCGCTGCTTCAAGCAATTGGCGATCTGATGCGGCAATGTGACTTTTTGATTGGCCGCTCGTCTTGCGATGTATTGGTTCCTGGGGAGAAGGATCGCTGCTGTGTGAGCTGTGAATGGATGATCTGTGGGGAAGGTATCACGATGACACTGCTGATCGTCGAGCCCGACAAGTATCTGCGCGATTTTTTGACACGTGCCTTTGAGCGCAGCGGATATCTGGTTTTGGCTGCCGTCAATGAGATCGATAGCCTGGCATTCCTCGCCCAACATATGCCGGCTGCGATTGTGCTCGATCTGTTTCCGATCCGTAAGGCCGGCGCGCTGCTAGATGAGCTACGGCGCTTCGAGCATACCGCGACAATTCCGGTACTCGGCCTGGTCAGCGGCGATCACGCCTCGACGCAGCAAGCGCAATCATTAGCGTGCGATGTGTATGTGCATAAGCCATTTGATCTGGAAGAGCTACTGTACCAGGTAACGGTGCTGGCGGGTATGCCTGCCGCGCCAAAGGAGCGCGACTCCCTGGATCGGCGGCGCGGCGCTTAAGGTTTTTGGGGCGCGATGTAGCGGTTTTGGTGTTTGGCGTGGTCGAGTAGAATGAACGGGGACTGCTTGTAGACGCAAGCAGAAACAAACCGTGAGCAGCTACGCTCACCAAGGAGGAATCACGATGGATATGTTGATCAAGGAGATCACGGAGCGGACCGGTATTAGCGAGTCGCAGGCGCGCGACGCCGTGCAGATGGTGGCGAATTACATTAAGACGCAGCTGCCGGAGCCCATCGCCGCGCAGGTCGACTCGATGCTTGGTGGTCAGGGTGGCGCTCAGGGCGGCCAGGATCTCGGCGGTCAGGCGCAGCAGGTGCTGGGCAATCTCGGCGGAATGTTCAACAAACAATAAGCGGCTGCCGCAACACGGCTCGGCGGATGCGGGGATCGCATCCGCTTTTTTGGTGCCATTTTGACATAATCAAGTAGCGGCATGGTAGTTGCAAGCAAGGCGAGCAGCGCTGCCGAATGAGCCAGGCGGGCGCATCAGCCGAGGAGAATTCTCCCATGCAGGAATCTGAAGCCGCGAAATCATGCTGCGAGTCGTGTTTGTTCTGGGATGGCAAGCACACGTCGTATCTGGGCATGTGCTGTCATCCGCAGAACTATCCTAGCCGCGTCACCTTCGATCATAGCTGCCGGCTGTACATCGAGCAAACGCCGATCTGGTCGATGCAGGCGCTGCTGCGCGAGCAGGCGCTCGCCGCGCAGGAATAAACTCCTGCCGCTGCATCAGCGTAGCGACGATCATTCGCCGCAGCTCGACCTTGGGTTCGCTCCGTTATGTGCAATCGATTTTGCACGAATCTGCGCGAATCGCGCCCGCCACTGGCGCGCCGCTGTCTGCTACCACGCCTGGCTCAATCGCCGGTAGACTCACCAACCTCCTCGAACTGCCGCTCGACCAGCCCGCGCAGCGCCGTAAGCGCGAGCTGGGCATCGCCGCCGCTGGCCTGTAAGCGTACCTGGTGGCCTTGCGAAACGCCGATCAACATGACGCCGAACATACTTTTGGCATCCGCCGCCGGCGTGCCCACCCGGCTCAGATTGGTGATCGTGATCTGGCTTTTGAACCTGGCCGCTGTTTTGACAAACAGGGCAGCCGGGCGTAGATGCAGCCCTGCGGGATGCTCGATCGTTAAAATGGACTCCACCGCCTCGCTCATGGCGTTGTCCTTTGCTGCTGGTCGTATGACTCGTCGCTGGGTGTGCAGCTTGGTCCTAGCACTGTTTGGACCACTAGCGATGGACTTTGCGCAGATCCTTGGTCTGCTCGGCAACCTCCGCGATTCGCTCAAGCGCTGAGCCGACCGAGGCCTCGACCGCTGCCATGATCGCGCCCTCGACCAGCGGCGCGTCGCTGAGGCGGTAGGGATGGGTGAAGTCTTCCAGGGCCATCTCGGCGCTGATCACGGCGCTACCAAGGTCGACCAGCACGAAGATGCTCTCGCTGCCGGCGGCCACCAGTCCATCGGCGGCGCTGCGGATCAGATCGACGCTGGTTCCCAGGCGACCATCGCTGGTACCTCCGGCGGCGGCAACCGGCACCTGCTGCTGTGTGACCTGATCCGCCAGCTCTTTAATCCCCTCGGCGATCTTGCCGCTGTGTGACACAATCAATAATCCGACCACGGGTCCTCGCTTTACGAAGAACAAAAGAACAAGAGAACAAGAGAACAAA
>JAFAYS010000390.1 GCA_019240175.1 Chloroflexota bacterium
TAGCGCCGCGCGATCTGCTCCGGCGTCTGGCCGACGTTGGCCACCTCGGGATCGCTGAAGGTAGCGCTGGGATACAGCGGCTCGGCGCTCCAGGATGGCAGCCAGGGAAACGCGATCTGCTGCACCACACGCCGGCCCTGCGCGCCCGCCGAGTGTGTCCAGTGTGAGCTTGGCGTCACATCGCCGATCGCGTAGATGCCGGGAATGTTGGTCCGCCCGTTGCGATCGACCTGGATGCCGGTGTCGCGATCGAACTTTAAGCCGATCTGCTCAAGACCCAGCCGATCGATGTTGCGCGCCCGGCCAATCGCCAGCAGCACGCGGTCCACGCCGGCGATCGCGCTGCCATCCGAAAGCCGCAGCGTTTCGCTCTCCGCATCGTAGGCGGTCGCGTTCGCGCTGTAGCGCACGTCGATCGCATGGTCGCGCAGCGAGGCCGCCAGCACCTCGGAGGAAGACTCAGTCTCGCGCCGCAGCACGCGCCGGTCTTTGGTCAAGATCGTCACGCGGCTGCCCAGCTTGCGAAACGCGAACGCCAGCTCCATCGCAATCACGCCCGCGCCGACGATCGCCAGATGCCGGGGCGCGTCGGGCAGCTCAAAAACGCTCTCGTTGGTCAGCACGCGCTCCGGCGGCAGGCCGGGAATCTCGATCTCACGCGGTCGTGAGCCTGTCGCGATCACAATCTTGGGCGCGGAGATCGTGCGACGCGATCCGTCGGCGTGGCTCACCTCTAGCTCTGTGGCGCTCACGAAGCGCGCCCAGCCGTGGATATAAGTCAGGTTTTTGATCTGCTGCACATGCGCGGTTTCTTCGTCGCGCAGATGGTCGCGTCGCCGCTGAACGGTCGCCAGGATCGTCGCCGGATCGGCGCGGCGCTGCGATGCCTCGTGGATCAGCGTTTTGGATGGAATGCAACCGACGTTGGTACAGTCACCCCCAACCGCGCCGCCCTCGACCAGCGCCACCGGCTTGCCGAAGGATGCCAGGCCAATCGCCACAGTCAGGCCGCCCGAGCCCGCGCCGATCACGATTGTCGCGTAGCTTGAAGTTTGTGTCGTCATCGAGAAATTATCCTTTATCGCTCACTCGTGGCTCGCGGCGCTTGAGATAGCGCGCGACCAACAGGCTGATGCCGAAGATCGCCAGCGACGCCGCGAAGACGCGCGGATTGAAGCCGGGCTGGCCGTCACGAAAATCGCCCTGGATCGACGCGCCTGCCAGCACAAAGGCGAACGTTCCGGGGATCGAGCCAAGAATCGTGGCCGTGATAAACGCGCGGTAGTCGATCCGCAGGAAGCCCGCCAGATAGTTGACCAGATCGTAGGGCAGAAAGATCAAACGCATGATCATCACGGCGACAAAGCTGTTGGAGCGCAGCCGCTCGGCGTAGCGCTGCAACAGGCTCGTCGCCTGCGCGCCGGTGAGCAGACCGCGCCCGAAGAAGCGCCCGACCAGGTAAGCAACCGTCGCCGAACTGTTGCTGCCGATCAGCGTGTAGACCACGCCCCACAGCGGCCCGAACACAAAGCCCGCCGCTATCGAAAGCAGCGCCGCCGAAAAAAGCAGCAGCGGGCGCAGCATATAGATCGCGATGAAGAGCAGCGGCCCGTACGCGCTATGGCTCAGCACGCCGATCAGCTGCTGTGCCACCGCCAGCGAACTCAGATCGTTGCGCCAGGCGTACCACTGGTAGCCGCCCAGCGCCAGCAGCCAGCAGGCCAGCGCGATCAGCTTGTGGCCATGGCGACGCAAAAAGCCTGGCCGCGCGCCGGAGGTCATAGATCGAAACGTTGAGTCGGACATTCGCAAAGCTCCTATGCCAGCCCGCGCCGAGCCCAGACCAGCCGCTGGCAGGCCGTCGCCAGGACCAGCAGCGCCATCGTCCAGAAGAGCGGCACGCTTGCGTCGGGAATCAGCAGAAACAGCGTGTAAAAGGCCACGGTCTCGCTGCCCTCGATGATTCCGCCGGGCATCGTGATCGTTGTCAGCTCACCGCGAGCGTACGCGCCCTGGCTGCATTTTTCCAGCAGCGCCGCGAGATACATCCACGACGCGCCGTTGATGTAGAAGCTGGCCAGCAGCGCCACCAGGCTCAGCCAGGCCGCCGGCGACGGCTGCGCCAGCACCAGCGCAGTCGGGATCGCGGCGTAGATCACGGTGTCGAGCACCATGTCGAGGTAGCCGCCGAAATCGGTCTGCTTGCCGTACACCCGCGCGAACGTGCCGTCGAGACCGTCCAGCACGCGATTGATCAGCCACAGCGCCAGCCCCGACCAGTAGGCCTGCTGCCAGATCGCCAGCGCCGCGCCCAAACCAGCGCCAAACGCGACAAGCGTGATCGTTAGAGGCGAGACCGAGCGCGGCAAACGAAACGCAACCGGACGCAGCAGCTGTTCCTTCGGTCCGCGTAGCAGCTTATCCACCATCTACATGTCCTCAGTATTCAAGTTCTCCCTAGCAGTGTACGTCGAATACGGCGCGTATGTAAAAATGTTAATACTTTGTAAAAAGCTATGTGTGGAGCAGCGGCGGACGCACCTCGCATTTGACAGGTTTGTTCGCCGCGATCAACTGTATAAGCTAACAGGATGGGATCAGGATGTATGGTATGAATCGAGTTGCGATCTTTGGCGATATTCACGCCAATTTACCGGCTCTAGAGGCCGTTTTTGCCGACATGCACGATCAAAATCTTGTCGAGCGCTACTGCCTCGGCGATCTGGTCGGCTATGCCACCTTTCCCAACGAAGTTGTCGCCGCGATCCGGGAGCGTGATATTCCCACGCTGATCGGCAACTACGATCAGGGCGTCGGCAACACCAGCGATGACTGCGGCTGCGCCTACACCAATCCCGTGGCCGAGGCGCTGGGCAAGCGCTCGATCGCGTGGAGCAACCAGCACACCTCGCCGGAGCACAAAGCCTACCTGCGCGCGCTGCCGATGCAGATCCCGCTGCTGCTGGGCGATCTGCGCGTGATGCTGGTACATGGCAGTCCGCGCCGGATCAACGAGTACTTGTTCGCGGATCGGCCCGCCAGCAGCCTGGAGCGCCTGCTGGATCTGGTCGAGGCCGACGTGCTGATCTGCGGCCACACGCATATTCCATATCAGCGCGTGCTGCCGAGCGGACGCCAGGTGATCAACGCGGGCAGCGTCGGCAAGCCCAAGGACGGCGATCCGCGCGCGTGTTATGTCGTGTTGCAGGCTGAAGCCTCTACGCTCAACGTCGAGTTTCGGCGCGTGGCCTACGACATCGAGCGCGCGGCACAGGCGATCGAGGCCAGCGACATGCCGCACGAGTACGCGCAGATGCTGCGCGAGGGCAAGGGCTGAGCGCGGGCTGCTGCCTGATTAGCCGTACAATACACTCGTGAGACATTAGCGCGAGGGCTTATGGCAAAAGCAATCGAGGCGACGGGGAACGATTCAGCAACAACTGGTCGCTGGGTGCTGGCGGCGACGATTCTGGGCTCAAGCATCGCATTCATCGACGGCACGGTCGTCAACGTGGCGCTGCCGGTGCTACAACCGGAGCTAAACGCCACCGCCGCCGATGTGCAGTGGGTCATCGAGGGCTACACGCTGTTTCTGGCCGCGCTAATTCTGGTCGGCGGCTCACTCGGCGATCGCTACGGGCGACGGCGGATCTTCGCGCTGGGCATCGTGATCTTTACGCTGGCCTCGGTCTGGTGCGGGCTGGCTCCCGGCGTCGGGCAACTGATCCTGGCGCGGGCGGTCCAGGGCATCGGCGGGGCGCTGCTGGTGCCGAGCAGCCTGGCGATCATCAGCGCCACCTTCAAAGGCGAGGCGCGTGGTCGCGCGATCGGCACGTGGAGCGGCTTCACCGCGATCACCTCGGCGCTGGGACCGGTGCTGGGCGGCTGGCTGGTCGAGCATGTTTCCTGGCG
Source organism: Chloroflexota bacterium (assembly GCA_019240175.1). Classification (GTDB taxonomy): domain Bacteria; phylum Chloroflexota; class Chloroflexia; order Chloroflexales; family Kallotenuaceae; genus LB3-1. Next base: position 3,913 of record JAFAYS010000390.1, read on the forward strand.
CTGGGTCTTTTTCATCAACGTGCCGCTGGCGATCGTCGTGCTGGCGATCGTCGTGCTGCGCGTGCCCGAAAGCCGCGATCCGAGCGTGACCGCGCGGCTGGATTATCTCGGCGCGGTGCTGGCGACGATCGGGCTGGGCGCGCTGGTCTTTGGGCTGATCGAGGCCGGCAATCGCGGGCTGAGCGATCCGCTGGTGCTGGCGGGCGTCGGGATCGGCGTGATCGCGCTGGCGGCGTTTCTCGTCGTCGAGTCACGCAGCGCCGCGCCGATGATGCCGCTAAATCTTTTCTCGTCGCGCACGTTTAGCGGCGCAAATCTGCTGACATTGCTGCTCTACGCCGGGCTGGGCGGCGCGCTCTTTTTCTTTCCCTTCAACCTGCAGCAGGTCCAGGGCTACACCCCGACCGAGGCCGGGCTGGCGCTGCTGCCCTTCACGGCGCTGATGTTCTCGCTTTCGCGCTGGGCTGGCGGCCTGGTTGGTCGCTACGGAGCCAAGCGCCCGCTGATCGTCGGGCCGCTGATCGCGGCGGCGGGCTTTGCGCTCTACGCGCTGCCTGGCGTCGGCGGCAGCTACTGGACCACCTTTTTGCCGGCGGTAGTCGTGCTGGGCCTCGGCATGACGATTACCGTCGCGCCGCTGACGACCGCCGTGATGAGCGCCGTGGATGCCAGCCACTCGGGCGTCGCCTCCGGGATCAACAACGCCGTCTCGCGCAGCGCCGGTCTGCTGGCGATCGCGCTGTTTGGCATCGTGATGCTGGGCGTGTTCGGGTCGAGCCTTGAGCAGCAACTGAATCAGCTTGCGCTTGCGCCCGAGCAGCGCCAGGCGATCATCGAGCAGCGCAGCCGTTTGGCGGCGATCGAGCTGCCGCAGGACGTGAGCACGGAAGCGCGCCAGCAGATCGAGCAGGCGATCGACGGGGCATTTGTCGACGGCTTTCGGGCGGTGATGCTGCTCGGCGCGGCGTTGGCGCTGCTCAGCGCGGGCAGCGCGGCCTGGCTGATCGACGGCAAAATTGCGGTCAAGCCGCATGAAGAACCTAGAACCTAGAACCCAGAACCTAGGGGAAGAGAACCCAGAACCAAAAAGATTATGCCGACAGACAAAACGACGTCCCGACTCAGTATGAACTTCTGAGTCGGGGCGTTTATTTGGGAGCGCAGCCAAATTTTAGCGACGCGGCAACCGTGATCGGCTGGCAGCGAGGCCACGCAGATCCAGCAGACCAGTCACGCCGCTGATTCGGCCATGCACCACGATCGACGTGAGATCGGCTGCCGGGATTGGCAGACTCAGCGCCAGCGTGCCGTCACGATCGTCGCCGGCAAAGCCGCCAGCGAGCGCAAC
>JAFAYS010000447.1 GCA_019240175.1 Chloroflexota bacterium
GCAACATTGAACTGCTCGCACAGGTGCGGCTCATCCAGCCGATTGTTCTGCTCGTCGAAACGGTAGGGCTTGACGACCTCCCAGGGAATCCAGGGCTCATCCGAGGTAATCAGCAGCACCCTGGCCTTATCGCGAAAGCGCCAGTAGGCGGCCTTGAGCTCGTCGGAGAACAGCTCGTCCCACAACAGCCGTCCCAGACTAGCCAGCCGCCGCTGCGGATAGTCGACGTCGTCGGGATTGGCGGGCGTGGTGCCGGCAAACTTGCTCAGCTCGGCGTACACGATCTGCATCTTCTCTAGCGGCGTGCCCTGCAAGCGCTTCGAGCCCATATCGGCGTGGTGATAATCGACGTCCTCGCTACAGCTGTGCAGCGTAAAATACAGCACGCGCGCGTCGGCGGGATCGGTCTCCACACGCAGCTCGATATCGGGCGGCAGCGCCGCTGCTGAGGCAAACTCCAAGGGCTCAGGCGACGGCTGAACCACAGGTGACGGCATCACACTTGGCGCTGCAACAACCATCGTCAGGCAGCGTGCGTCGCCGATCCGCCGACCGTTCTGGTAAAAATCGACACGAATCGTCTGCGCACCGGCCACGCGCGGGATCAGCACAAAGCGCACCTCTGAGTCGTCATCGCGCTCGACCTGCAATAGCTGCGTATTGCTGCTCAGCACGTCAAAGCCACGTGCGCGGAGCACCACCTCGATCTCGGGCAGCTTGTCGGGCGTGGTATCGGCAATCATGAGCGCGACGGTTGCGGGATCGATCGCCTCACGCAGCAGTCCCACCATCAAGCTCGTCCGCTCGCCGAGCACAACCTCGCCGGGATATTCCAGGTTGGGATAGCGCGTCAGCGTGGCGGGTGCCAGTGACTTTGCGCTTTCCGGCGTCGCTTCCAGATCACGGGTTGGGCCAAGATCGCCATAGCTGGTCGCGCCGCCAGGCTGAGACGACGGGATCGGCGACCAATCGATCGGGCCGCGCGTGATCGGCGAGTACGGCCTTGGATACGGAATCGGCGAAGGGAGATCGGGCGGCATAGCTCGGCTTGTGCGCTCAGGTCCGATCGTGGGCGGCAGCCGATCCAGCAGCGTGGGATCGCCGGCCTCGCCTGTGCCGCGCTGCTGCTGGCCTTTGGTCGTATCGATCAAAGCCCCGGCATAGTCGCGCACCTGAACAATCCGATCAAGCGCCTCCAAAAAGAGCACCACCGCCGCGCCGCGCTGATAGTCGAAGCGGGCACCGGCGTATTCGCCAAGCATAATTTCATAGAGCCGTTCAATCGTGCGCTGCACATTCGCGGGAAGTTGATCGTGGTAGTCGACGAGCGCACGAATAATCGCTTCGATCTGCGGGAGCGCTTTTTCGGCAATGATTCGATCCGACATGGCGGCATCTCCAGGCGTACAGCAGAGCACCAGGCCATACGCCTTATTACTAAGGGCAGCGATCACCAACGATTCTTGCAGATCGCGCACGTTGTGCCGACAGGTTCGCAGATCTCAAGTGTAGCACGCCTGTCGAGTTGAGCAGCGTTGGCCGTTACCCGACCAGAGCTCATCCCTGCCTCGCGTTGCGGTAGGCGAGGCGAAAATTGGGGCGCAGCAAGCAGCGCCCTTACTGGACCTTGTTCTTTGTTCTCTGTTCTGTGTTCTTCCCCTAGGTTCTGGGTTCTAGGTTCTAGGTTCTTCTCGGTTCTTCTTGAGTACTCCTCGCGCTGGTCCTCTTCTTGCATATGTCAACCCCGACAAATTGGTAGGAGAAGGAGAGAGCAATGCGAGTTCGGATGGCGTGGATCGCGATCGTTGCGATGCTTGCAACATTCACGTGGAGCGGCAGCGCCGCAGCGCAAAACACAACCGCCAATCAGGCATTTACGCTTGCGCCCGGCGGCAAAGCAACGATCGACTTTGAAAGCTTCTGCATCGACTATGGCAAGAAGTTTCCGGATCAGGTTGGCCTGCCGCCCAGCAACGTGGCCGACCCGACGGTGACGGGCGCGCTGAACAACGCGCTGGCCAAGGGCTACACCGGCAGCCAGGCCCGCGAGGTCCAGCTGGCGATCTGGAAAGCGCGCGGCGCGACCGAGGCACCACAGCCGGGCAACGTCGGCAACGAGATCGCGCAGAATTTGCAGCAGCCAGCGGCACCGCAGGGCGCGACCTCAGTCATCGACGCGATCAAGAGCAATCAGATTAAGCTGACCGCCGGCTCGTGGGGCGGCATCGGCGACAAGCTCACGATTAACGGCACCGAGGACTTTTACCAGGGACGCGGCCAGCTTACCGTCGAGAACACCTCGGGCCAGCAGCTCAACCTGTATATGCCCGTGGGCACTGTGTTTCCCGCGCCAACGCCCGAGTTTCAGAGTATGGCCGGCTACGCCACCAACGTTTCGGTGAATAATCCCGCGCCGACGCAGGCCCAGGCGCTGCCTGAGACCGGCTTCGCGGATCAGGTTGCCGACAACATGTGGTTCCTGGCACTGTACGCCATCGTCGTAGTAATGGCCGGCATCTTTATTCGCCGCTACTACGCCCGCGCCTAGATCCAAACCAGCCGAACGCACGAACATGAGTCATCCCGAACTTAAGGAATGACAAACACACGAGACCTCCAGATGTAGAATGTGGTTACCACGCCCATTCGCATCTGGAGGTCTCGTATGATTCCGGATTATGACACTGTCCCTGCGGCTGTGCAAGCG
>JAFAYS010000507.1 GCA_019240175.1 Chloroflexota bacterium
GTATCTGCTGCGCGAGCGAGGACGCGTGCCAGTAGCGCAGACCCGGATTCAGCCAACGCTTGATCGTGATCATGCCGGCACTCCTTTTGTCTCATGAGTATTGGTGGCGCGACGCGTAGTGATTGCGCGCAGGCCAAGGTAGCTCAGCAGCCCGATCGGGCCAAGCATCAGCGTGAGAAACAGCACCGGTGCCATCAGCCAGGCACTGATGCCGCGCTCCCGGCTATCGAGATAGGCCCAGCGGCCCACAAACAGATCAAAGGCCAGAAAATGCACCCAGCCGAGCGTCGCGCCAGCCGGCGAGCCCAGCAGCGCGGCGACCCCCGGCAGCGTGGGGCTGGCGACGGCGGGCAAGATCGTGCCGAGAAGCGGTAGCACCAGCAGCGCGTAGAGCGCGGAAAAGATTGCCACACTCAGCAGCGATTGCATCAGGCGGTGCGTCCAGCGCCAGTGCGGCAGCACGATCATCAGCAGCCAGAAGGGCAGCACCAGCAGGTTGGCCAGCGAAAACACAGTTTCCATGATCATCTCCCCCAATCTACGGCTTAGCGGCGACGCAGCAATAACAGCCCAACGACAATCATTAACACCGGAATCAGCGGCAGCGTGATCTGGCCCAAGTTCGCAACCACGCCGAGCAGCAGCGGCACGCTCCACTTGAGCACACTGATCAGCGGCCAGATCAGCCAGAGCGTCCACCAGGGAAAGCCGCCACAGTGATGGCGTGGTTTGGAGCGCCGCTCGGGGTCGCCCTGCGCATCGAAGCGGATCGTCTCGCCCTCGTAGGATTGTGGGACAGCCGCAGCTTGTATCGTTCTTCGCTTACACATCACCGTCTCCTTGTGCATCTCATAGCTGTATGATAGCCCTCCACAGCGGCGATCGTATCGTCACGGGGCTATAGTTGCGGCTGTTCCTGCGCCATAGTCACGATCTATGTCAAAAGGACTAGGCCCGCATGCACGTAGAGGCAGGCTAAGATTGAGCGCGGCTGAAACAAATGGAAGTGATGTGATTGGCATGATCCTTGATGGTGACAGCAGCATTGTTCTGAATAAACAGGAGAAACTGTATGCCGACATTTCCCGAATCGCATCAGGATCTGCTCAAAACCGATGTTGCTATGCTCGCCACGGTTGGCCATGACGGATACCCGCAAGTCACAGCGCTCTGGTTTTTATTCGACGACGACGGCACGATCAAGCTATCGCTTAACACCACGCGGCAGAAGACCAAAAATCTCCAGGCGCATCCCGAATGTACGCTCTTCATCATCGATCCGGCGAATCCGTACCGCACGCTAGAGGTGCGCGCCCGCGCCGAGATCGTACCGGATGCCGATTATGCATTTGCGAAGAAGCTGGGAGCCAAATACGGCGGCGCAGATCTCAGCGCCAACGATCGTCCAGGGGAAACGCGCGTGGTCGTCGCGCTACAGCCGGTTAAGGTGAATAGCTGGGGCAGCTAGCGGCAGCAGCAGTCGCCAACAATCTGGGCGTAGACCGCATGGGACATAGGGGATGCGAAGCTTGCTCGAACGGCGCGACATCCGCCTGAGGGCAATATGGCTGTGCCGCGCAGGCGGCTACACACCCAAGATTAGCCTGAGCAACACTCAATGATTGGTACACATCTTGCTCAACCAACCAAGCTGACGATACATAAATCGTTGTATGAAACACACGATCTTGTTCCCCCCTCGTCTTACCACGGCAGCATTCCTGCCGCGTAGCCGCTCCCCCCAACATTGGTCTACAGCTCGATCGCCGTATCCGTGCGTACTGCGGTTGTGCAGGCACACATCTACAACCTACATAGTCTAACAATGGAGTTTGTGCAGCAGCGACGAAAGGCGCTGTAGTCGCTCGATTCTCTGAATACCAACTCCTCACCCACCATGTAGCAACGACTCACTCTCGCGGCATACGCACCTGCTTCAGGAGCGCGTGCCTACGCAAGCGCTGTTCTATATCTGTCCTGCGTCGTCAATTTCGGGTTGGTTCGCGCTGCGCAATAAATTGGTGTGGCTCGACACATAAGCTCTAAGGAGCAAAACAATGGATGCACGAATCCTGGTGGTCGTCATGTTGATCGGAGGACTACTGACTCCGAATACCTGGGCGGCCAATCCACGGATAGCAGATCCAGCTGGAGCGGAGCAGTACATTGTCGCGATCAAGGCAGGCCGCGATGCGCGTGGAGTCGCACGCGCTGCCGGGGTAACGCCCAACCATGTATTTGGTCGCGCCCTCAACGGCTTCGTGGCGACCTTGAACGCCAGTCAGCGCACGGCGCTGGCACAGCACCCCGACGTCGCCATGGTCGAGCCGGATCAACCGATCCAGGCAACCGCAAACCAAATCATCGATCCGACCAGCGGGCTGTGGGGCCTCGACCGCATCGATCAGCGACCGCTGCCACTCTCGGGAAATTACACCTACACCAATTCAGCCTCGGGCGTAACCGCCTACCTGATCGACAGCGGACTGCAAGCGAATCACCCCGACTTCGGTGGCCGCGCCCAGAATATGTATGATGCCTTCGGCGAAAGTGGCAATGACTGCAACGGCCACGGCACACACCTGGCCGGCATCATCGGCGGTACAACCCATGGCGTGGCCAAACAGGTCAATCTGCGCGGCGTGCGCGTGCTCCAATGCGATGGTCAGGGCTTTCTCTCGGATACGATTCGTGGCCTGGATTGGGTAACGACCAACGCGGTCAAGCCGGCGGTCGCCACGCTGGCCGTCGCACCAAAAGACGTCACGAGCGCCAACAGTGGCACGCTTCAGCTGGCCGTTGAGGGATTGATCAATGCCGGCGTGTTTGTGGCGGTGGCGGCGGGCAACAACAATGCGGATGCGTGTACCAGCGCTCCGTCCAATATCAGCGGGGCCTTCACAGTTGCCGCCTCTACCCGCACGGATCAGCGCTATACCAGCTCAAACTACGGTGCGTGCGTGGACATCTACGCGCCCGGCGCAGGTATCACCTCGGCCTGGATCGGGAGCACCACCAATACATTGAGCGGCACTTCGCAGGCGACGGCGTTCGTGGCAGGCGTTGCGGCACTGTATAAAGCCAGCTACGGCGACCAGACGCAAGCTGAGATCAATAGCTGGCTCATCAGCAACGCGACTCAAGCGCTCATTCAGAATAATCCCAGCGCAACGCCCAACCGTCTGCTGTATTCGCTGGAAACCACCGCGATTGATCCGCGCTCCGTCAGCGCAGGCATCGAGTACGCGTGCGGCATCCGCAGCGATCAAACTATCACTTGCTGGGGCCGCAATGATTACGGGCAGTCTACGCCACCCAGCGGCAGCTTTTCCCAGCTTAGCACTGGTGGTATTCACACGTGCGCCATCCGCACAAACGGAACGATCGCTTGCTGGGGCAACAATGTCAACGGTCAGGCGACACCGCCCAGCGGTACCTTCACTCACGTCAGCTCAGGCCGCACCAACAACTGTGCGCTGGGAACGAGCCAAACCCTCGCCTGCTGGGGGCTAAACTTGTCTGGTCAGTCCTCACCGCCCAGCGGCACCTTTTCCCAGGTCAGCGCCGGCAGCGAGCATGTGTGCGGCATCCGCACGAGCGGGACGATCGCTTGCTGGGGCCTAAACTCGTCTGGTCAGTCCTCACCACCCAGCGGTACCTTTTCCCAGGTCAGCGCCGGTAATAACCATACCTGTGCGATCGACCTCGCTGGTTTGGTGGTTTGCTGGGGCAGCAACTCTAGCGGCAAAGCCACGCCGCCCAGCGGCACCTTTTCCCAGGTCGGTGCCGGCGACGAGTTCAGCTGTGGCCTGCTCACAAACCAGACAGTCGCCTGTTGGGGCAGCTCCTCCTCTGGCAAGACGACACCGCCGAGCAGCACCTTCACCCAGATCGATGTAGGCGGCACCTTTACCTGCGGCCTGCGCACGGACTACACCCTCGCCTGCTGGGGGCACAATTCGTATGGACAAGCCAATCCGCCCAGCATCAGCATTACTCAGGTAAATGCCGGCGACACGCATACCTGTGGCCTGCGTACAGACCAAACCATCGACTGCTGGGGCAGCAACGGCAATGATAAAATCACAGCGCCGAGCGGCACCTTCACCCAGATCGATGCCGGCGGCGAGCACACATGTGCGGTCCGCACGAGCCAGGCGCTTGCTTGCTGGGGCAACAACACCTTTGGTCAGAGGACACCGCCCAGCGGCAACTTTTCTCGCGTCAGCGCCGGCGGCAGCCATAGCTGCGGCGTACGCGACACTGGCTTGATCGCCTGTTGGGGCCTGAATACCTCAGGGCAGGCCACGCCGCCAAGCAACAGCTTCACCCAGATCGCAGCCGGCAACAACCACAGCTGCGGCCTGCTCACTACCGGGTCGATCCTGTGCTGGGGCAACAACGCCAATGGTCAGGCGACGCCACCCAGTGGCAGCTTCACGCAGGTCAGCGCGGGCAGCAACCACAGCTGTGGGCTGACTACAAGTCAAACGATCGTCTGTTGGGGTAATAACAGCTTTGGGCAGACGACCGTACCCGGCGGCAGCTTCACCCACGTCAGCACCGGCGACAGTTATACCTGCGGTGTCCGCCCGAGCAGCACCATCACTGTCGAATGCTGGGGCAAAAACGATGCAGCGCAAGCTATGCCACGCACACTGTGGTATTGATCAGAGACATGAGTCATCCCGAACTTAAGGAATGACAAACACACGAGACCTCCGGATGTAGAATGTGGTTACCACGCCCATTCGCATCTGGAGGTCTCGTATGATTCCGGATTATGA
>JAFAYS010000666.1 GCA_019240175.1 Chloroflexota bacterium
GCCTCGGCGCGCAGGTACAGAACGAATTCATCGAGGCGATCTCGGTCGCGATCAGCTTGATCTCGACGCTGGCGATCGTGACGGCTGGCCTGCTGTCGCGCACATCGACGGCGGTGCAGCAGTTCGACAACTGGCTCGAAAGCACGATTGTGCAGCGCGCGATCCAGCAGGCGACGCTGGTGACCTGGAACGATCCGCCGCGCAAGCCGGGAGAGTGAGCAGGCCCTGCGGGCAAACAAAGGAACAAAGAAAACAAAAGAACAAAGACGAAGCAATATTGAGTCTTTGTTCTTTTGTTTGTTCTTCGCGAGGCCCTCACCCCCTCAGTCCTCCTTCCCCGAACCTCCGCCAGCTTCGGCGTCGGTTGTGGCAGGCGAAGGGAAGAGTGCCACCACGAAGATTAGCCACATCCCCAAAATACGCGTTACAACAAAATGTTCAGGGCGTGATAAATCACGCCCCTACAGAATCATTCGCTGATCCAGTTGTAAAATTTTTTGTAGTGCCTCTTTCGTCCTCAGCTCCCTGGTTAGGTTCTAAGTTCTAGGTTCCAGGTTCTTTTTTGTTCCCTTGTTCCTTTGTTCTTTTGTTCCTTCGCCCTACCCCAGCCACCACGGCTGCGACGGATCGAACGACTCAGCCGAGCCGTCGCCGTAGCGCGCGTGAAGCTGGTCGAGCACAGCTTGCAGATCGGCGGGCAGCGGCGAGGTGCATTCGATCCACTGGCCATCGAGACGCGTAAAGCCCAGTCGATGCGCGTGCAGAAACTGGCGCTTGAGACCAAGTTGCTGCGTCTGACGGCGCGGCCCGTAGAGCGGATCGCCGACGACAGGATGATGCTTGTGCGTGAAGTGAACGCGGATCTGGTGCGTGCGTCCCGTCTCTAGCTTGGCCTCGATCAGGCTGTACGGCCCCAGCACCTCACAGGTGCGATAGTGTGTGCGTGCCGAACGTCCGCTCTGCACAATCGCCATCCGCAGCCGATCGGTTGGATGCCGGTCGATCGGCGCGTCGATCACGCCCTGCGGCTCCTTGAAATGCCCTTCGATCAGCGCTAGATAGATCTTGAGCATCTCGCGCGCCTGCTGCTGAGTTTGCAGATGCGTCTTGGCCCGATCGTTTTTGGCGACGACGAGCAGCCCCGAGGTATCACGATCGATGCGATGGACAATGCCGGGCCGCAGATCGTCGCCGATTTGCATCGTGGGATAGTGATACAGCAGCGCGTTGACCAGCGTGCCGTTAGCGTGACCAGGCGCGGGATGCACCACCATGCCCGCCGCCTTATCGACGACCAGCAGATCGGCGTCCTCATACACAATCGTCAACGGAATATTCTCGGCGATGATATCGGTTGGCTGCGGCAGCGGTAGCGTAACGCTGATCTCGTCGGCAGGCTGAACCGCGTAGCTGGGCTTGACGAGCTTGCCGTTGACACGCACATGCGCATCGCTGATCAAATGCTGGACATACGAGCGCGATATATCCGGCACAACCAGCGCCAGATAGCGATCCAGTCGCGTATCGGCCTGCTCCGGCTCGACAACCAGCACCAGCGGCTCAAGCTCAGCGCCCATCTTCAGCCTCGATCGTCGGCGCGACCCGCTGAGGATGCGAACGATCGTCGGATTGCGCCAGAAAAATAGCCATCACAAACACGCCAACCACCACACACGAGTCGGCGACGTTGAAGATCGGAAAGCGACCGTCGAAGGTTTTAATAAAATCCACCACATAGCCGAAGCGTATGCGATCGATGACGTTGCCGATCGCGCCGCCGACGATCAGCCCCATGCTCAGCGCCAGCCAGCCGTGATCTTCCGGCACATGCTTGATATAAAAATGGATCGCCACCGCGACGATCAGCAGAGAAGTGATCGTGAACAGCTGAGGCACGCCGCTGAACAGCCCAAAGGCCACGCCGGTATTCTGAATGTAGGTCAGCTCCAGCCAATCCTGAATAATCGGGATCTCGCCGGTGTACGGCTCCGGCCAGATGCTGAGAATCCAGGCCTTGGTAAGCTGGTCGAGAATAATCACAACGGCGGCAATGACCGCAGGGATCATCAGCCGCCGTCCTGTGAGAAGCTTTTGATTCATGTCACGTTTTCATAGCCGCCAGCGCCTGCTTGCTGCTACACAACGGTACGCGTCGTGCCGCCTTCTTGCTCATCGCGCTCGCGCTGGTGTTGAATACACAATGTCGCCAAAGGCCGCGCCTCTAGCCGCTCGACCGGAATCGTCTCACCGCCGACCTCGCACACGCCATAGGTTCCGGCCTCGATGCGCTCCAAGGCGTGGTCGATCTGCTGAAGCTCGCGCTGAAGCTGCGTCTCGATCGCCAGGCTACGCTCACGGGTAAACACCTCGGTCGCGTCCTCGGCGGGATGATTTTTGACGCCGTAGCCTTCTTGCTGGTTGATATTGGCAACTTCGTCGCCCAGGCTTTCCGTCTCCGCCTGCAGCGACTGGCGCATCTCTTCTAACCGACGGCGAAAATGGTCAAAGTCAAGCTGTGGCTGTGCCATAGCTATCCTCCTCTAAAGATTATAGCATGGGTTCGGCAAAGCAAAGACCGCAGGCGGCGACCGCCTGTGGCCTTGATTTGGAGGAACATTAGTAGCCGACAGGCGTGCGCGGCGACATGGTAATCTCAAGCAGCTTGCTGATGCCCCAGCCGAGCAAGAGATACACCGCGATAGCAACCAGATCGGAGAACTCGACGCGCGCGGCCTGCTCGTTGAAGAGCGGCAAGAACGGCGTGACGAACGGCTGCGACAGGTTGAAGATCAGCGCGCCGAAGCCTGCATCGACATTGGCACCTGCTGCCAGCAGCACAAAGCGCAGCGCGACCAGCGCCACGATCAGCCCGACGATAAACCAGACGACTTGCTTCGCGCGGTAGAGCGAGCCAAGCTGACGCTCAGCCTGCGTCGGCTCGATATGCGTGCGCTGCTCCACAACCACGGCTTCCGCACCCTGTGGCGTGTGGACGATCTCTTCTTGCACCACGCGGCGATCATATGGCTCTTGTTGCATCGTATGTACCTCCTGCTGTGCTTGGATGTAAGCGAAAAAGTTATGTAGACATATAGCAGAAAACATGCCAGCTTCGAGTCGACCGGCGCTTGTCGCAGATCGCGAGCTTCTGCTATCATGGATTCAGTCGCATCAGGAAAGGATATACAGTGATGATTGGTTCCGATGCCATTCGCCGCATCACCGATCGCGTGCTGACGGCCTCTACCGCCGATCAAACAGAGGTTGTCGTGAGCGCCGGCGAGGAGCAGCTGACGCGCTTCGCCAACAACGAGATTCACCAGCACGTTTCCGAGACCAATATGGAGATTCGGATTCGCGCCGTGATCGGCCAGCAGATTGGCGTCGCCGCAACCAACGATCCATCTGAGGCCGGGCTGCAGCGCGCCCTGGACGCCGCCGTCGAGATCGCCAAGCGCCAGCCGCCGAATCCCGAGTTCACCTCGCTGCCCAGCCCGCAGCCGATCACGCCCGCCGACGGCTGGAATCAGGCCACCGCCGACTGCACGCCGCAATACCGCGCGGATGGCGTCGGCGCGATCGTGCGGCTGGCGGAGGAGCAGGGCTTGATCGCCGCCGGAGCTTTCTCTACATCCAGGGACGAGATCGCTGTCGCCAACTCGCTGGGCGTGTGGGCCTACCATCCGCGCACCCATACGCAGATCAACACGGTGGTGATGGGTGAGGCCTCGGGCTGGGCTTCAGACGCCAGCCGCGACATCGACGCGATCGATCCCGAGGCGATTGGTCGCGAGGCGGTTGACAAAGCGCTGCGCTCACGCAATCCTCAGCCGCTGCCGCCCGGCGTGTATCCCGTGGTGCTTGAGCAGTACGCCGTCGCCGAGTTGCTAACCTATCTTAACTTCATCGGCTTTGGCGCGCTGGCGCTGCAAGAAGGCCGCTCGCCCTTGGAGCTAGGCCAGCAGCAGGCCGCGCCCAGCATCACGATCTACGACGACGGCACCGATCCAACCGGCATCCCGATGCCCTTCGACTACGAGGGCATGCCCAAGCAGCTGGTTCCGCTGATCAAAAACGGCGTCAGCACCAGCGTCGTCTACGATACGCAGACAGCGGCCAAAGACAACAGCCGCTCCACCGGCCACGCCTGGCCTGCGCCCAACACCAACGGCCCGATCGCGACTAATGTCTTTCTCAAGCCGGGCAGCACGCCCAAAGCGGAGCTGATCAAAGGCATCCAGCGTGGCATCTATGTGACCCGCTTCCACTATGTCAACATCGTGCATCCCAAGCAATCGATCTTGACCGGCATGACCCGCGACGGCACCTTTCTGATCGAAAACGGCGAGATCGCCGGGCCGATCCGCAATTTCCGCTTTACGCAGAGCGTGCTGGAAGCGCTGAAGAATGTCGAGGATCTGAGCAGCGAGACCATGCTAGATCGCGATTTTGCCGGCATCACCTTTCGCGTGCCAGCGCTCAAGATCGGCGCGTTCAACTTCAGCAGCACGACGGAGTTTTAGAAGAACTTAGAACTTAGAACCTAGAACCTAAAAACAAACGAAAGAACCGAGAAAAATCAAGATAAGGAACAAAAGGCTCTATAAACGCTAAAGCATCAAAATTCTAGCCGAACAAATAAAAGAATTAGAGCCAATGGTTTTGAAGAGCACAAGAAGAATCGAAACTAAAGCAAGGAGAATACAGATCTTCCCTGCCTTGGTTCTAGGTTCTTGGTTCTAGGTTCTCCGCTACCTGTGCTAGAATAGCCGGGCAAAAGGAAGGGGTTTATTTCTATGCGTAAAAAAGTAACCATCATCGGTGCGGGCTTCGTCGGCTCGACCTGCGCGCACTGGATTGCGTCCAAAGAACTGGCCGATGTCGTGCTGGTCGATATTGTCGAAGGCGTTCCCCAGGGCAAAGGCCTCGATCTGCTCGAAGCCGGCCCGATCGAAGGCTTTGATGTCAGCATCGTCGGCACCAACGGCTACGAGGAGACCAAAGACTCCGACGTGGTGATCCTGACCTCGGGCGCACCTCGAAAACCAGGCATGAGCCGCGAAGATCTGCTCAAGATCAACGCCGAGATCACGTCCAGCAACATCGAGAAAGTCGTCAAGACCTCGCCGAACGCCAATATCATTATCGTCAACAATCCGATGGACACGATGGCCTACCTGGCCTACAAAGTCGCTGGCTTGCCGCGCGAGAAGGTCATGGGCCAGGGCGGCGTGCTGGATGCCGCGCGCTACCGCACGTTTATTGCCCAGGAGGCCGGCGTTTCGGTGGAAGACGTCCAGGCGATGCTGATGGGCGGTCACGGCGACGAGATGGTGCCGCTGCCCAGCTACACCACGATCTCGGGCATTCCTGTGACGGAGTTCATTTCCCAGGATCGGCTGAACGCGATCGTAGAGCGCACCAAGAAGGGCGGCGGCGAGATCGTGCAGCTGCTCAAGACCGGCAGCGCCTACTACGCGCCATCGGCGGCGACCGTGCAGATGGTCGAGGCGATCCTCAAAGATAAGAAGCGCGTGCTGCCCGCCTCGGCCTTCATGCAGGGCGAGTACGGCCTCAACGATATTTTCTTCGGCGTGCCGGTCAAGCTGGGCGCCAACGGCATCGAGCAGATCATCGAGCTGCCGCTGAGCGACGAAGAAAAGGCCGGCGTCGAGAAATCTGCCGCGCTGGTGCGCGACAGCATCAACGCGCTGCCGGAAGAATACCGCTCGCGATAAATCGAGCGTCGAAACAACCGATACATCTAAACGTGGATCGTTCCCGTACTATAGACATAAGGAACATCCCGCACGGGCGTGAGATCGAAATCTCGCGCTCGTCTCTTTTTCGTCTCTTGGTCTAGAGCTATAGAGGAAGGGATAACCGCCATGCTATACTCTTCTTAACATACGGATGGAGGGTTAGTTGTCAATAGCAACCAACCAGGACACAAAAGCAATCGCGGAAGACGGGCAGCGGCTGAAGGCGATCGCCCAGGGCGACATGGGAGCGCTGGAAGCGCTCTTTCTCAAATATCAGTCGTCCGTCTATCAAACCGCAATGGGCGTGACGCGCGATCCACAGATCGCGGAAGAAGTTTTGCAAGATACCTTTTTCCGGTTGTACCGTCATGCTGGTAGGCTGGATGGGTCACTGCCTTTAGCCCCATGGCTCTACCGAGTCGCCATCAATCTTTGCTACAATCGCCTCAAGGGATTGCGTGCATGGACGGACTCGTTTCATGAGCTGGCAGAGCGCCTCTTCACCCCGAGCAGCACATCACCCGAGCGCGCTGCCGAGCGGAACGAGTTGCAGGCACTTGTGCAGTCGGCGCTGGCTGAGCTGGACCCAAAGCATCGAGCGGTGCTGGTGTTGTACTACCTCCATGACTACGCAGTGCATGAGATCGCCGAGATCACAAACGTGCCCGAGGGCACCGTTAAATCGCGGCTCTTCCATGCAAGAAAACTGCTCAGACAGCACCTGGAACAGCGCTACGGCGCGACCGAGCTGTTAGTGCCAGATCCCGCATAGCACAAGGCTTTCACCACGTTGGGAGATCTATGGCCGCGGGTTTTGCTGCACTCCGCTCCACGACAACCCAGATCCTAGGCGGCGATCGGCTGTATGCAGTAGCGCGCTGGCTTTTGCTGGTGTTACTCTTCGCTGTCTCGACGCTGCTGCATGGGTTAGACCTGTTTCCACTGCCGACATCCCATCTTTTCGGTCAAATCTTTTGGGCCTACGTGGCGTTCTCGATCATCGCCGGTGTGATGGTCGTGACGCCGCGCGCCCAGCGCATCGTGCCGTGGTTTTACCTGGTCGATCTCCTGTGCTTGTCGGCGCTGGCGTTTGTCGGGCCCGGCTCTGCGAACGGCTACGCCGCGCTGTTTATGCTGCCACTGGTTGCGGCAGCCTTTCGGCTTCAGCGCGTGAATGTGCTGGCGCTGAGCGTCTGCGCAGTAGGTCTCTCGATCGCGCTGCTGTTCAAGCCCAACACCTCGATCGAAGTGCTCTCCTTTACCAGCCAATGCCTGATGTTCGGCGTGCTGCCCTGG
>JAFAYS010000564.1 GCA_019240175.1 Chloroflexota bacterium
AACGCCGGCTTTGCCGCCGCGAATAACATCGGCCTGAAGCTCAGCCAGGGCCGCTATATGGTGCTGCTCAACCCCGATACGCTGCTGCTCGATGATGCCCTGAACGTGCTAGTGCGCTGGCTGGACGAGCATCCGGACGTCGGCGCGGCGGGTCCGCAGCTGCTTCAAAGTGATGGGCAGCCGCAGCCCTACAGCCACGGCAATGCTCCGACGCCGGGCTACCTGATCCGGCGAATCTTGTCGCATCTGCGTGGCGGCTATCTGCACAAGTGGGACGGATCACAGCCGCAGCTGGTGGATTGGGTCGCCGGTACCTGCATGATCGTGCGGCGCGAGGCATGGGAGGCTGTCGGCGGCCTGGACCAGCGCTTCTTTTTATATTTCGAAGATGTCGATTGGGGCTGGCGGCTGCGTCGCGCGGGGTGGCCGGTGATATTTTTGCCCAGCGTCGAGATCACGCATATCGGCGGCGGCAGCGTAGGGCGGCAGGCGCGCCGGCACTACGATCGATCGTTGGTGCGGCTCTACGCCAAATATTACGGCTCGCTGCCGGCATTTGGTGTCTGGCTGGCGCTGCGGCTCTACCGCAAGCTGCAAGCTGTAGCGCGAAGAGGCAAACCATGAGCGATCATCTACGGATTGTGCTGGACGCGCGGGCGACCACGCCGCACTTTCCCGGCGTCTCGCGTGCGACGCTGGGTCTGCTGGCCGGGCTGGCTGAGATCGAGCATTCGCATCATGTCGCGGTGTTGAGCTGGAACGAGAACCCGCTGCCTGGTCATGCCGCATTTAGCGATCCGCGCTTTACACGTATTCCAGTACGCGCCGCGCCGCTTGGCCTCGTGCAGCAGTGGACGCTGCCGCTGCTAAGTCGCAGCCTCCGGCCCGATCTGTGGCACGCACCGTTTTATGTGCGTCCGTTTGCGGGCATTCCGCGGCCCGTCGTCACGATCTACGACGTGATCGGGCGGGTGGTGCCGGGCGCGCTGCCCTCGCCGCGATCGCGCCTGTTCTTCGAGCTGGCGATCCGGCTGTCATTGCGTGGCGCAGCGCAGATCATCACTAGCTCAGCGGCGACCAAGCGCGATTTGATTGCCGAGTATGGCGTTGAGCCTAGCTGCATCAGCGTGATTCCGCTGGCCGCCGATCGATCGTTTGCGCCGCAGCCTGCCACCGCGATCCGCGCCCTTCGTGAGCGCTACGCGCTGCCACCACGCTATTTGCTGTATTTTGGCAGCAACAAGCCCCACAAAAACCAGCCGCTGCTGGTGCGCGCCTTTGCTCGCGTCCAGACCAACGTGCCGCTGGTGATCGCCGGAGCCTGGGACCAACGCTTTGATGAGCCGAAGCAGCTTGTCGCGGAGCTGGGGCTGAGCGATCGCGTGCGCTTCATCCACGATGTGCCCGCCGCCGACGTTCCGGCACTGCTGTCGGGCGCGCTGGCGTTTGTGTTTCCGTCGCGCTACGAAGGCTTTGGTTTGCCGCCGCTTGAGGCGATGGCCTGCGGCACGCCTGTGATCGCGAGCAATTCGTCGTCGCTCCCGGAGGTTGTCGGCGATGCTGGCTTGCTGGTCGAGCCGGAGGTTGCGCCGCTGGCCGAGGCGCTACAGTGGCTGGTAGACGATCCCGTGCTGCGTGAAGATCTGGCTGCGCGTGGTCTGGAACGAGCATGTGGCTTCACCTGGGCCGAGACGGCGCGCCAGACGCTCGCAGTGTATGAGCGGGTTGGGCTGGGAAGTTGAGAGAATTGAGGTGTGGAATCGACGAGCGCGGACGATCTGTCCGCGCTCGCTGTATGATCGCTGTGTGATCGCTAGCGACCGTAGCGCCAGCGCAGATAATGCTGGCCGACGTTGCCCATCTCGACCTGGAAGCCGGACGGATTGCTGGGCGTGTAGGTCAGCACGCGCCGCTGAAAGGCCTGCATCAGCACATCGCGTTCGACGCCGCCGACGTTGACGCGCGACCAGTAGGGCTCGCTAACGGGCAGGCCAACCGCGAAGATCGCATCGATCACCTGGCCCTGACGGTACCCGCCCTCGTAGATCTGGCCGCGCTGCGCGAAGAAATCGTTGAAGACACGCGGCACATTATGGCCCAGCGTCGCGTCGTAGCTGCTGATCTGCACACCGTAGCGCGCTAGATTCGCGTCGTCGCCGGT
>JAFAYS010000710.1 GCA_019240175.1 Chloroflexota bacterium
GGCGCGGATCTGCTGCGCGCGGTGATTGTGCTGGGGCTGGTGTGGGCACCTAACTTTTACAGCGTGATCGCGCTGGTGTTTACCAAGGGCCTGGTCAGCACATTTTTTAGCCCGGCGCGTCAGTCGGCGATCCGCTCGCTGGTGCCCGAGGAGGATCTGCTGGCGGCGAGCTCGCTGAGCCAGCTTTCGGTACAGGCGGCCAAAGTGCTCGGCCCGGCGATCGGCGGGTTGATCGTGGCGGCGGCCAGCCCGCGCGTGGCCTTCGCCGTCGACTCGGTCTCGTATCTGGTCTCGGCGGTTTTCTTGAGCCGGCTGCCCAGCCTGCCGTCGATCGCCTCGGCGAAACCGGAGACACAGTCCAGCTTCCGCGCGGATCTGCGTGAAGGCCTGGTCTATATCGTTCATCGGCGGACGCTGGCGGTGGCGGTGATCAGCATGGCGGCGGCGCTCTTCATTATTTTTACCTTCGATAGCCTGGCGGTGCTGGCGCTCAAAGAGCTGGGCATCGGCGAGTCGCTGGTGGGGTTGGCGGTCGGCAGCATTGGCCTGGGCACGGTGCTCGGCGCGGTCGCGATCGGGCAGTGGGGCAAGCAGCTGCCGCCGTTTCGGATTATGGGCGCGGGCAAGCTGCTGGTGGGCACGATGGTCGCCGGGCTAGGCGCGGCGGTCGCGCTGCGGGTGAGCGGCACCGGCGCGATCTGGATTCTGCTGTGGCTGGCGATCGGCTGGGGCGCGGCGGCGATCATCGTGCCCTACAGCTATATTTTGCAGGTCGAAACGCCGCCTGAGCTGGTCGGGCGGGTGTTTGCCACAGCCAATGGCGTGCAGACCGTTTTTCAGCTGCTCGCGCCGCCGTTGGGCGCTGGGATCGCCGAGCTGCTGGGCGTGGGCTTTGTGTTTGCGATCGGCGGCGGCGCGCTGGCTCTGCTGGGGCTGGCTGTGCTTTTTATTCATCCGCAGGTCAAGGCCGAGTCGTCGCTCAGCACGGGCACAGTCTGATCGAGAAGGGATAGGACGATGACGCTTGGAAGCAGAGATCATGACGGCGACCACGACGGACACGCCTACGACATTATTGCCCAGCAGACGGCTGAGATCGAGCGGCTTAAACGCCAGTTGGCGGATCAGCATTTTGCCCAGGATTTGCGCGCGGCGCTGACGCTGGCGGCGACCGCGGGTATGATCGCCTCGCCGGTCACGCATGCCCAGCTGCTGGAAATGATCGTGCAAACGGCGGCGCATGTGATCTCGGCGCGGTCGGCGGCGCTGTTCCTGATCGACGGAGAGCAGGGCGATCTGAGCTTTGAGATCGCGCTGGGGCCGAAAGCCGCCGAGGTTAAAAAGTTTCGTGTGCCTCTGGGCCATGGCATTGCCGGCCTGGTCGCGCTGACGGGCCAGGCGATGGCGGTGTCGGATGCGCAGAGCAACCCGCAGCAGGCCGCCGATATTGCCCAGAGCGTGGGCTATGTGCCGCAGAGTATTCTGTGCGTGCCGCTGTTCTACGAGGATCAGATCACGGGCGTGCTTGAGCTGCTGGATAAAGCCGGCGGGGCCTCGTTCACGCCCGGCGACATGGAAACGCTGGGCTTATTTGCGAACCAGGCGGCAGTCGCGATCGAACAATCGCGCACGCATCGGCATCTGCCCGCGCTGATCGGCGAGGTGATCGATTCGCTGCACGGCCTGTCCAATATTCAGATGCAGCAGCTTAAGCAGCATGTGCCCGATTTTGCGGAATCGACCGAGCTAGAGGCCGGCTATCGTCGGTCGCTGGAGCTGGCGCGGCTGGTGCGTGATATTGCCTGGCAGGGCGACGAGTCGTTCGCTACCTGCATGACGATCCTGCGCAGTTTTGCGCACTATCAGCAGACACAGCCAGGAGGAATGGTCAACCAGCTGGGGATGTCGTGAGGAGCCGGCCTCCCGCGTACAGCGCGCAATTCGCGTCCGATACGCTGCCGGTTCTGCGCAGCATCGAGCCGATTGACAGCGTCAGCGCCGATTGGGCCTGGGGCGGCAGCACCGGCAATGGCATCAAAGTCGCGGTGATCGATAGCGGCATTGACGCCGAGCATCCGGCGGTCGGCGGCAACATCGCTGGCTATGTCACAATTCGCGAAGAGGACGGCCAGCTGCGCTACGATTCCGCGCCGCATGGGGATCTGGTGGGCCACGGCAACGCCTGCGCCGGGATTATTCGCGCGCTGGCACCGGGCTGCGAGCTCTACAGCGTCCAGGTGCTGGGCGCGTCGCTGACTGGGCGTGGCTCGATCTTTGTCGCCGGGCTGCGCTGGGCGCTCGAAAACAACATGCAGGTTTGCAATCTCAGCCTCGGCACTGCCAAGAAAGAATTTTTCGGCGTGCTCCACGAGCTGACGGATCTAGCCTATTTTCGCAATGTGATGCTGGTGACCGCCGCCAACAATCTGCCGATCCCCAGCTTTCCCTCGATCTATGCCTCGGTGATCTCGGTCGCGGCACATGAGGGACATGACCCGTATCAGTTCTTCTATAATCCGCAGCCGCCGGTCGAGTTTGGTGCGCCCGGCATCGATGTGCATGTGGCCTGGAAGAGCGGCGAGTGGCTGACGGCTACCGGCAATAGCTTTGCCGCGCCGCATCTCACCGGCATTGTCACTAAGATCCTGGCCAAGCATCCCGATCTGACGCTGTTTCAAATGAAGGCTGTGCTGCGCGCACTTTCCGCAAACGTTGTCAACGCGGCCACGCTGGGCGGCGACTCGCCGCTGCCCGGTCTTTGAGCTTGCCGCTCGTCTCGCAGGGTCGGTGCTCTAGCTCATAGACTCAGCCGATCTCCCGGAGCACATGTGCCATGACTGATCTGCCGAGCGGTACGATCACCTTTCTTTTCACCGACATCGAGGGCAGCACGCTGCGCTGGGAGCATCACACCGAAGCCATGCGCCAGGCGCTGGCGCGTCACGATGCCCTGCTGCGCGCCGCGATCGATGCGCAGGCAGGCGTGGTCTTCAAGACCGTCGGCGATGCGTTTTACGCGGCCTTCACCACCGCCACGCAGGCGCTGGCCGCCGCGCTAGATGGGCAGCGCGTGCTGCTGGCCGAGGAGTGGGATGCCCGGCTCGGGCCGCTGCGCGTGCGTATGGCACTGCATACTGGCACGGCTGAGGCGCGTGACGGGGATTATTTCGGGCCGCCACTCAATCGGGTGGCGCGGCTGCTGGCGGCTGGTCACGGCGGGCAAATCCTGCTGTCGCGCGCGACCCAGGAGCTGGTACGCGATGCGCTGCCGCCCGCTACACAGCTGCGCGATCTGGGCGAGCACCGGCTCAAAGATCTGATCCGCCCCGAGCATATTTTTCAGCTACAGGCTCCCGATCTTCCGTCAGATTTCGCGCCGCTGCGCACGCTGGAAAGCCACAGCCATAATCTGCCGCTGCAGTCCGCGCCGCTGTTTGGACGTGAGCAGGAGCTGGCCGAGCTGCTCGCGCTGCTGGGCCGGCCGGACGTGCGGCTGGTGACGCTGACCGGCCCCGGCGGCACTGGCAAAACCCGTCTGAGCCTACAGCTCGCCGCCGATCTGCTCGACGATTTTGCGCAGGGCGTGTTTTTTGTCGAGCTTGCGCCGATCAGCGATCCCGGCCTGGTCGCCTCCACGATTGCGCACACGCTCGACGCCAATGAGCCGGGCACGGAGCCCGCGCTGGACCGCCTGCGATCCTATCTACGCGAAAAGCAGCTGCTGCTGGTGCTGGATAACTTCGAGCAGGTTGTCGCGGCGGCGGCGGTAGTGGCGGATCTGCTGCGCGCAGCGCCGGGCTTGAAGGTGCTAATCACAAGCCGTGTGGTGCTGCGCCTCTACGCAGAGCGCGAGTTTCTGGTGTCGGCGCTGCGCGTGCCCGATCCCAAGCGGCTGCCGTCGCTGGCGCGGCTGAGCCAGTACGCAGCGGTCGCGCTGTTCATCCAGCGAGCGCAGGCTGTTAAGCGTGATTTCCAGATCACCAACGAGAACGCGCCAGCCGTCGCCGAGATCTGTGACCGGCTCGACGGGCTGCCGTTGGCGATTGAGCTGGCCGCCACGCGCACCAAGCTGCTCACGCCGCAGGCGCTGCTGGCCCGGCTGGACAAGCGGCTCAACCTGCTGACCGGCGGCGCGCGCGATCTTTCGGCACGCCAGCAGACGCTGCGCGGCGCGATCGATTGGAGCTACGATCTGCTCGACGCCGATGAGCAGGTGCTGTTTGCGCGGCTGTCGATCTTTGTCGGCGGCTGTACGCTTGCGGCGGCGGAGGCGGTCTGCGCGGTAGCTGCCGGGCTCGGTCTTGATGTGTTGGACGGCCTGCAATCGCTGGTGGATAAAAGCCTGCTGCGACAAAGCGAGACGGTGGACGACGAGCCGCG
>JAFAYS010000756.1 GCA_019240175.1 Chloroflexota bacterium
CGTCGCTGGGTGCGGTGGCCATGATGCCGGCGTACGACGTCAGCACCACGCGCTGGTCATACATCGGTGCGATCTCGGCCAGCGGCTGAAGTCGGCTGATGATCGTCTCAGGCTGATCCGAGTCGACAACAGCCAGCACCTGCGCGATCATCGGCTGGCCCCGACGCGGCGGCCCCAGGATCACGAAGCTGGTCAGATCGCGCGGTGCCGCCTCGACCGCCGCGCCCCACTTTTGGAGAAAGCCCGCCGTGTCGCTGGCGTCGAAGACCAGCTGCGCCCAGCCCACATCGCCGATCGGATCGACTTCGAACTCGAACGAGGTGACGATGCCGAAGTTGGCGCCCGCGCCGCGCACAGCCCAGAACAGATCGGGATTTTCTTGGTCGCTGGCGCGCACAACCGAGCCATCGGCCAGCACGATCTCGACGGCGCGCAGATGATCGATCGTCAGGCCGTGCTTGCGGGCCAGCCAGCCAATGCCGCCTGCGGTCGCCAGCCCACCGACGCCCACGCCGCCGTAGTCGCCGGAGCTGAGCGCCCAGCCGTAGGGCTCCAGCGTAGCCGCAACATCCATCCAGCGCGCGCCCGGCCCGATGCGCACCCGCCGCGTCCCCTGATCCAGCACCTCAATGCTGTTCAGTCGCGAAAGATCGATCACAATGCCGCCGTCGTTGGTGGAGCGCCCGCTGACGCCGTGGCCGCCGCTGCGGATCGCCAGCGGCAGATCGGGATGGGCGCGCGCAAAGGCCAGCGCTTCGACAACTTCGCCGGTGTTTTTGACTTGCAAGACCAGGCCGGGCGCACCGCCGCGCATATAGGTCGATTTGACGCGCCCGTAGCCGATGTCGCCCGGCTCGATCACGGCTCCGGCCAGCGACGCCGGCACGCGGTCGTAGTCGATGCCTGGGCGGCGCTTGGCTCGCACGTCGGCGCGACGAAGCGTCGGGCTCGTGAACGCCTCGGGAATCGCACGACTCACCGCCTCGCGCAATGCCGGCGCAACTTCCAGCGCGAACTGCTCCATGATCTCCGCCTGATCGGCCATCAGAATCAATGTGCCGACGCCCTGGTCGACCACCAGCGGCAGCAGATCCGCAACCCATTGCGCGCTCGGCCCGTCGAGAAATCCACCGCGCGCCGCCGCAAAGCGTCCCGAGATATTGACGATGCGCCGGATCTCACGCGGATCGCGCCCGGCTCCACGCGCGGCCTCATCGATCAGCTGATTCGCGCCCCCGAACTCGTCGGGCTGGATGTAGCCCAGCGAGGGCAGCCAGCCGTCGGCCTTTTCGCCGATCAGCCGCAGCATGCGTGGCTTGTAGCCGCCGATCCAGATCGGGATGTCGTGGGCGGGCAGCGGGCCGCGCTGCATGCCATCGAGGCGATATTCGTCGCCAGTGAAGTGCAGCGTCTTGCCGTCGCCGACGTTCCACACGCCGCGCAGAATATCGATCGCCTCGCTCAGCGCGCCAACTGCCTCGCCGGGTGTGAGCCGCTTGCCGCTCATCGCCGCGATCGCGTCCCAGAATCCGCCAGCGCCAAGCGCCAGCGCCAGCCGTCCGCCGCTCAGCAGATCGAGGCTGGCGGCACTGCGGGCGAGTACGGCGGGCTGTCGCAGCGGCAGGTTGAGTACGTTCGGCGCGAGATGTATGCGCTCGGTCTGGCCGGCTACCCACGACAGCAGCGTCCAGGTATCGAGCAAGGCCGGCTGGTACGGATGATCTTGAAAGGTCACAAGGTCGTAGCCCAGCGCTTCGCTGCGTTGCGCCAGCGCAACTGTTGTGCCTGGCTCGGCGCTGCGCGGCGTGATGAATGTGCCAAACTTCAGTGAATGACCATAGTTCATGGTCGGTGCTCCCTTTTGGTTGATCTATCAACCATTCTATCACGAAAGGTTGACATGTCAACTATACTGTAGGTATGAAGAAGCATGAATACTCCGATCCGCAAGCCGCAGCCTGGGCCAGCTACCAGCGCATGCGCGTCCGTCTGACTGGGCGCATCAACCGTGAGCTGGCGCGAGCTACCGGATTGTCTGAGGCTGATTTTGAGATCCTGTTTGCCTTGACCGAAGTGCCGGATGAGTCCGTGCGGGCTATGGCGCTGCGCTGTGGGCTGGAATGGGAAAAAAGCCGGCTTTCGCACCAGCTGCGGCGCATGGAGGAGCGCGGCCTCGTCATGCGTATGGATTGTGCCGAGGATAATCGCGGCTCCATTGTGCGCATCACCGATGCCGGGCGTAAGGTGGCCGCCGAGGCCAGGCAGCACTACGACCAGGCCGTGCGCCGCTATGTGATCGATGTGCTCACGCCGGAGCAGCTGGCAGCGCTGGGCACAATC
>JAFAYS010000784.1 GCA_019240175.1 Chloroflexota bacterium
AGATCTGGCCACGGCGCTGATCGCCAGGAGCGCGGCGCTGTGGAACATGTACGGCCCGACCGAAACTACGATCTGGTCGCTGGCGCAGCAGATCGACGCCAAGCAGCCGCGCATCACGATCGGACGCCCGATCGCCAACACGCAGATTTATCTGCTCGACGCGACGCTGCAGCCCGTGCCGATCGGCGTGCCCGGCCAAATCATGATCGGCGGTGATGGCCTGGCGCGCGGCTATCTCAAGCGCCCGGAGCTGACCGCCGAAAAGTTCATTCCCGATCCCTTCAGCCAAACATCTGGCTCCCGCCTCTACCAGACCGGCGACCTGGCGCGCTATCTGCCCGACGGCGCGCTTGAGTTCCTGGGCCGCATCGATCACCAGGTCAAGGTGCGCGGCTACCGCATCGAGCTCGGCGAGATCGAAGCCGTCCTGCGCCAGCAGCCCGCCGTTCGCGATGCCGTCGTCGTCGCGCGTGAAGTCGCAGGCGATACGCGGCTGGTAGCGTACGTCGTCGGGGAACAAAAGAACAAACAAACAAAAGAACAAAGAACAGAGAACAAAGAACAAAGCAGTACCGCAGATCTCCCCTCTCCTATCGCAATGGGAGAGGGGCCGGGGGTGAGGGCCAGTGGTGAGGGCCTTACCACTTCTGCCCTTCGCGCCGCCCTTCGCGCCCAATTGCCCGAGTACATGATCCCGTCGACGATCATGGTGCTCGACGCGCTGCCGCAGACGCCCAATGGCAAGATCGATCGCAAGGCGCTACCCAGCCCCGAAGGCGTGCGCTCCGAGCTTGAGGCGTATGTCGCGCCGCAGACCGAGCTTGAGACGACGATCGCGGCGATCTGGCAGGAGCTGCTGGGCTCGGAGCGCGTCGGCGTCCACGACAACTTCTTCGACCTCGGCGGCCACTCGCTGCTGACGGCGCAGGTCCACAGCCGGCTGCGAGCCACGCTGGGCCGTGAGATCTCGATCGTGGATCTGTTCAAGTACCCGACGATCGCCGCGCTGGCACAGTATTTGGGCCAGGATCAGCCGGCGCAGCCGACGTTTGAGCAAACTCTAGAGCGCGTCGCGGCCTATCGCAGCGCGATCCGCAGCGAGCACGCCAGCACCGACATCGCGATCGTCGGCATGGCGGGGCGCTTCCCCGGCGCGGCCAACGTCGAAGAGTTCTGGCGCAACATCAGCGCGGGCGTCGAATCGCTGAAAAACTTCAGCGACGAGGAGCTGCTGGCGGCGGGCGTCGATCCGGCGCTGCTCGACCATCCGCAGTATGTCAGAGTCGGGCCGGCGCTCGATGGAATTGAGCTGTTCGACGCGGCGTTCTTCGGCTACAACCCGCGCGAGGCGGCGCTGCTCGATCCGCAGCAGCGGCTCTTCCTGACCTCGGCCTACGAGGCGCTAGAGCACGCTGGCTACGACTCGCAGCAGTTCAGCGGCGCGATCGGCGTGTACGCGGGCGCGGGCATGAACACCTACCTGATCAACAACCTGCTCACCAACCGCCAGCTCGCCGAGTCCGTCAGCGACTTCCAGACGATGATCAGCAACGACAAGGACTTTCTGACCACGCGCGTCTCGTATCTGCTCAACCTGCGCGGGCCGAGCGTCAACATGCAGAGCGCCTGCTCGACCTCGCTGGTCGCCGTGACGCTGGCCTGTCAAAGTCTGCTCAACCACCAGTGCGATCTGGCGCTGGCCGGCGGCGTTTCGCTGCGTGTGCCGCAGACCGGCTACCTGTACCAGGAAGAAGGGATTCGCTCGCCGGACGGCCATTGTCGCGCCTTCGATGCCAGCGCGCAGGGCACGATCTTCGGCAGCGGCGTGGGCGTAGTCGTGCTCAAACGGCTTTCAGACGCGCTCACTGACGGCGACACGATCCACGCCGTGATCAAAGGCGCGGCGATCAACAACGACGGCGCAGGCAAGATCGGCTACACCGCGCCCAGCGTCGACGGCCAGGCCCAGGTGATCGCCGAGGCGCTGGCGGTAGCGGGCGTCGATCCCGCGACGATTGATTATGTCGAAGCGCACGGCACCGGCACCGCGCTGGGCGACCCGATCGAGATCGCCGCGCTGACCGAGGCGTTCCGCGCCACCACCGACGCCAGCGGCTACTGCGCGATCGGCTCGGTCAAAACCAACGTCGGCCATTTGGATACCGCCGCCGGTGTGGCCGGCCTGATCAAAACTGTACAGGCGCTCAAACATCAGCAGCTGCCGCCGAGCCTACACTTCGAGCGGCCCAACCCACAGATCGATTTTGCCAGCAGTCCGTTTTATGTCAATAGTCAGCTCACCGCGTGGCCGGAGCGTGAACGACCGCGCCGCGCCGGAGTTAGCGCGCTGGGCATCGGCGGCACCAACGCGCATGTGATCGTCGAAGAGTCACCGGCAAGCACGGAGTCCGAGCCAGGCCGCCCGTGGCAGATTCTGCTGCTCTCGGCCAAAACCGCCACGGCATTGGAGACCGCGACCACCAATCTAGCCGAGCATCTCAAACAGCATCCCGAGCAGAGCCTGGCCGACGTGGCCTACACCTTGCAGCTGGGCCGTCGCAGCTTCAACCATCGCCGCGTGCTGGTCTGTCGCGATCGTGACGACGCGAAGGAGGCGCTCCAATCGCGTGACCCGCAGCGCGTCGTGACGCACGTGCAGGAGCCTGGCGCGCGCAACATCGCCTTTATGTTCCCTGGCGGCGGCGCACAATATGTCAACATGGCCGCCGAGCTGTACGCCCACGAGCCGGTCTTCAAGGCAGCGATCGATCGCTGCGCCGAGCTGCTGCGATCACACATCGACGCCGACCTGCGCGACTTTCTGTATCCGGCAAATGCGAGTCCGGAAGACACGCGCCGGCTTGAGCAGCCGTCGCTGGCGTTGCCCGCGCTCTTCGCCACCGAGTACGCGCTGGCCCAGCTGTGGCAAGCCTGGGGCGTCAAGCCGACCGCGATGATCGGGCATAGCCTGGGCGAGTACGTGGCGGCCTGTCTGGCGGGCGTGATCTCGCTGGCGGATGCGCTGGCGCTGGTAACGCTGCGCGGCCAACTCTTCGAGCAGCTGCCGCCCGGCGCGATGCTGAGCGTGCCGCTGCCGGAGTCGGATCTACTGCCGTTGCTGGGATCAGATCTGTCGCTGGCCGCCATCAACGGGCCGACGCTCAGCGTGGTCTCGGGTCCGATCACCGCGATCGAGGCGCTGGCGCAAACGCTGGCCGAGCGTGGCATCGAGACCAACCGGCTGCATATCGACGTCGCGGCGCACTCGGCGATGCTTGAGCCAATGCTTGAGCCGTTCGGTGCGTTCGTCCGCACGATCACGCTTAGCCCGCCGCAGACGCGCTTTATCTCGAACGTGACCGGGACCTGGATCACCG
>JAFAYS010000811.1 GCA_019240175.1 Chloroflexota bacterium
TGTGAGCGACGACGAGATTGTGGCTGCCTGGCGCGACCTGGCCCGCTGCGAGGGTGTCTTCTGCGAGCCTGCCTCCGCAGCTGGCGTTGCTGGGCTGCGTAAGCTCGTGCAGCAGGGCCGCGCCGATCGCGATGCGCGCTACGTGGCGGTGCTGACCGGCCATGGTCTCAAAGATCCGGGCATGGCGGTCGAGCAGTTTGCCGCGCCACAGCCGGTGCCGGCCACGCTGCCGGCGATCGCGCAGGCGCTGGGCTGGTAAAACTACTCGATCGGCTGCTCGCCGATGTAGCGCGCCCGTGGCCGAATGATGCGATCCAGCTCGTACTGCTCGATCGCGTGGCCAATCCAGCCGATCGTACGGCCCAGCGCGAAGAGCGTCAGCGGGCTGCCCGGCGGCAACTCAAGCGCGGCGCTGAGCGTCGCCAGGCCAAAATCGATTGTGGGATGCTCGCCGATCAAGCTATGCACCTGCTCGATCAGCGCTCGACTCAGCGCCACCGCCGGCGAGTCAGGGTAGGCCGCGCTCGTCAGCTGAAGCAGCGCCGCGCCGCGTGGATCGCCGTCGGGATAGAGCTGATGCCCAAAGCCTGGGATTTTTTCGCCGCGTTTGAGCCGCTGCGCCAGCGCCAAGCGAACACCGGCGGGCGTGCCGGCCTCGCGCAGCAGCGCCTCGACGCGCGCGCTGTGGCCGCCGTGCTTCACGCCCTGCAGCGCCGACAATCCCGCGATCACGACCGCGTAGGGCGTTGAGCCCGCCGAGGCCACGCAGCGCGCCGTAAACGCCGACACATTGAGCTCATGATCGGCGCACAGAATCAGCGCAGCGTCCAGCAAGGCCAGCGCGCGCTCGTCGTTGGGCCGCCAGCGCTGCTGAAGCGTCTGCACCATGCCGGCGGAGAGCGCCCGCTCCTCGGCGACGATCGCGGTGAGCAGCCGCAGGATCCGGCCACCAGTCTGAATCACGGCGGCAGGTCGCAGATCATACGCGGCCAGATCGTCGGCGGCGGCAAGTGGCAGCAGCACCTGAAACGCCTCGATAGCCGGTACATCCGCCAGCTGCCGGCGCACCGCCGCAACCTGCGCCGAAAGCGCAGCGCCGGTAGTTTCGAAAATCCCCGGCGGATCGGCTGGCAGCTCACCAGTCCACAGCAGCGCCGCCACCTGCTCCACGGTATGCGTCGTCGCCAGCTGTACCGCGTCGTGACCGCGATAGAAGACCCGCCCGTTGGCGATCAAGGTGAGCGCCGACTCCATGACCGGCGCGCCCCAGTGCAGCGCGCTTTCGGCCACCTTGCCGGGATTGCGCTGCTGCTCCTTGCGCTCTTTGAGCTTCTGCACATCGTCCAGCCGATAGCGCCGCGTGCGTGTATCTCCACCCGTCGCCTCCGATCGAATCAAGCCCCGGCTCACATAGGCATACAGCGTCGCCAGGCTGATCTCGAGCTCCTCAGCCGCTTGTCGCGCCGTTAGGTAGCGATCTCTACTCATTCGCGCTCCTCACATTTAAAGAACAGTACGCTCCAATACACTGTGTGCCTACACCGTTGTCCTTTGTTCTCTGTTCTTTGTTCTTTGTTCTCTATCTAGCTTCGTGATCGCCAAACTTGATCATTGTATATAGCATACAATATATTGATTTATCAATCAATATTGACAAGCTATTTCTATCGATCTATAGTACGCAGCAGAGGCGGAGGAAGTGAACGAATACCCAGCGATGATCTGGTTTTCGCCAGGATCGCGGCGGAAGCACAATACAGGAGCACGCATATGTCGCTAGATACAACCGTTAAATCAGGCTTAGAAGGCGTGGTCGCAGCGCAAACTCGGCTGAGCAGCGTCGATGGGCAGGCGGGCGAGCTGATCATCGCCGGCTTTCCGGTTGAGGAGCTGGCAGGCCGCGCGACCTTTGAGGAAACGATCTATCTGCTCTGGCACGACACGCTGCCGAATGCTGCGCAGCTGGGCGAGCTACGCCAAAGCCTGGCTGAGCGCCGGACGCTGCCCGAGGCCACACTGGCGCTGCTGCGCGCGGCTGCGGCGCAAGAGTCAGATTCGATGGACGTGCTGCGGATGGCAGCCAGCACGCTAAGCCTACCGACCAAAGGCCGCAACGATCCACAGCAGGACGCGCTAACCCTGGTCGCGTGCTTCCCGACGATCGTCGCGGCGTACTGGCGGATGCGTCACGGCCACGAGCCGATCGCGCCACGTGCCGATCTGAGCCAGGCCGCCAACTTTCTCTACATGCTCAGCGGCGAAGAGCCCGGCGACGAGCGCGTGCGCGGCCTGGAAACGTATTTGAACACGGTTGTCGATCACGGCCTCAACGCCTCGACCTTCACGGCGCGCGTGATCATCTCCACGCAGTCGGATATGATCTCGGCGATCACGGGCGCGATCGGCGCGCTCAAAGGGCCGCTTCACGGCGGCGCTCCCGGCCCGGCGCTGGATATGGTTTTTGAGATCGGCGAAAGCGCGCAGGCGGAGGCGTATCTGCGCGCCAAGCTAGAGCGTGGCGAGCGGCTGATGGGCTTCGGTCATCGCGTGTATAAAGTCCGCGATCCACGCGCCGATGTGCTGTCGGTGGCGGCGGAGCGGCTGTATCGCACCGACGGCGACACCAAGCTCTACGATCTGGCGCGGCAGGTGGAGCAACAGGCGATCGCGCTGCTGGAAGAGTACAAGCCCGGACGCAAGCTGCAAACCAACGTCGAGTTCTACACCGCGCTGCTGCTCTACGGCCTGGATCTGCCGACCGAGCTGTTCACACCAACCTTCGCGATCAGCCGCGTGGTGGGCTGGACCGCGCACTGCTTCGAGCAGCTGGCGCTCAATCGCATCATTCGCCCGCAGTCGATCTACAGCGGAGAGCACAACCGGCGCTGGACCGAAGTTGCGGAACGCTGAGCGCAGTTCTTTAAAAACAACAGACTTCCTCAACGAGCAACATTCGAGGGAGTCTGTTGTTTCGTAGTATGGGCTGGCTGATGGATTGACGTGCGCTTACTTGATTGGCGTCAGCGACAAGCCGGACCCGGCGGAGGCGCGGAAACGGTAGATGCGTGCTGATGGATCGACGGCGCGAAAAGCATCCGAGATAGGTAAAATTGATTGCGGTGGCAGAGGCATAGGTTCCTCGCCGAGTGCCGGTGGCTGGTAATAAGCATTGAAAATCGGTGCTAGATCATAGCTGCCCGTCCCACCATCTCGGGTATAGATATAGCCGGACACGGACTTGTCAGGCTTCCCCTCCAGATCGACTCTCCGGTCGAAGACGAACTCTACCCGAGCGGCTGAGGCGTTGCTACCTGAGAAGAATTTCGTGGCATCTTCATAGCTCATCAGCCCGCCCGGTAGCTTAACATGTGCATGGGCGCGCACCACAAGATTGGCATTCGGGCTGAAATCCGGCAGATCAACGGTTGCCGCTGTCGTGCGGACGCCTGCGCCTGACGGGGCACTGATGGTCGTCGCGCGGTCGCCTGTGGTGCGCTCCGTCGACTCGAACTCCCGCATGTTGTCTTTCTTGTCGGCGAAGATCGGCCCTTCCTCACCCGCAGGCTCATCTTGATTCGGCAAGTACCCGGCTGTTCGACCGCTCTCGCGCGCCTTCCAGCCCGCTGGATTTGTGGGAGGCCGACGCTGAATGGCCAACGCCCAGTCCAAATAGGTGGCAAAGTCCTGATCTGACCACGCGGACGGCGGTGCGTTGGTCGGGCGATTGGGTGTGGGCACGGGAGCTGCCGGGCCGGACTGGCGTTGAACCATGGGTTGCACCACGCCCGTTGATTGCTGCACGACATGGGCCAGCTCATGAGCAATCAGCCAGCGACCAGACGTCGTTTCAGGCGACCATAGGTCTGACCGAAAGCTGATATTCTGGCCAACCGTGTAGGCCTTGGCCTCAAGCGCACGTGCCGAGCGATCGGCCAGCGGGTCGGCGTAGACGCGCACCTGCGAGAAGTCGTGGCCGAAGTGAGGCTCAAAATACGCCCGCGCCGAGTCCGACAATCGGGTTCCTTCCTTACTTTGCGGAAAACTATGCGCTATGGCTGAGGACCGAGGCTGGCGCATGAGCTCATCGGCAGCTCGATCTGCTGCTTGTTCGTAACTGTCGCCTCGGGTACTAACCGCCAGCTTTGGCTGCACCCTGTGCGGGCCTTTAGCATAGATCGACATCCCGCCTAAGGTATGCCCAAAACGGGATGCTGTACTCGGCTTTGGTTTAAAGGCGCGCATCGTTGTGTCCTTCCATCGGGTTAGGGCCTAACGATCAGGGCTCAGCGCAACCTGATACAAACGAAGATCAGCATGCTATGTATGCAGAGCAAAATGACGAACAACCGCCGCGCACGATGAAAGCTGCGATCACGTG
>JAFAYS010000931.1 GCA_019240175.1 Chloroflexota bacterium
CGTCGCTGGCGGTCAAGCGCAGCGTGTACACGCCGGTCTCGCTGAACTCGGCGATCGTATCGGTCTGGTTGGGCGTGCCAAAGAACACCGTGCCGGGGCCGCTGATCTGCTCCCACTGGAAGCTGAGCGTGTCGGTGATCGGCTGCCCATCGTCGCGGACCTCGCCGATCAGCGGCAAGATCGTCAGACGCGACGGCAGCAGCTGATCCGCGCCGGCATCAACCTGCGGCGGCAGATTGTCCGGCAGCAGCACGATCAGCACCTCGTCGCTGGCCGACTCTGCGCCGTCGCTGGCCGTCAGCCGCAACGTGTACACGCCGGGCTGGCTAAAGGTCGCGCCGGTGGTGCCGGCACCAGGATCGGCAAAGCGCACCGTGCCAGGGCCTGAGACCAGGCTCCAGTTCAGCGTCAGCGTGCCCGAGGGCAGGCCGTCGTCGGTGACCGTGCTGGTCAGCGTGACCGTCGCCGTGAGATCGGTGATGCGCTGATCCGGCCCGGCGTCGACAACCGGTGCCTGGTTGATCGGCTCGAAGGTTGGCGTCGGCGTATTCGTCGGCACGGGCGTGACTGCTGTGGGCGTCGCGGTTGGCACGCTGGTGCTGGTCGGCGTGGCCGTCGCGGTCGGCATGGTGGTTGCCGTCGGGCCAGGCGTTGGCGTGACCGGCGAGCCGTCGCAGGCGTGCCAGCCCAGGAAGATCGCCGAGATGCGATTATGCGTCGGCAGCCGATAGTCGGTCAGCTGGACGCGCGCAAAGCTCACGATATGGTAGCTCGTGCCGCTGCCGCTGCCGGTCGCCGTATCCCAGACGGGCACGATCGCCTCGACGGTCATCAGCTGATCTAGAGCATCACGTACGCCACGGCTGTTGTTGACGCCCGCCGTGCCGCGCACCCAATCACCCACCGACACGCGATGATCCTGCGGATTGTTGGGATTCGTGTAGGTGTGGCTATCGCCTGGCGGTGTCAGGCTGGTCGCCAGCGTCGGGGCGCTCTGACCGCCAGCCCAGGTGAGCCAGCCAAAGTTGCCAGCTCCCGTGCCATTAAGCAGATCGACGATCTCGGTGTCCACCGGCACCGCATTCAGGCTGCCAACATACACCGCGATCGGAGCGAGCGCGCAGGATGTCGCCGCTGCCGGCTGAGCTGCCGCCTGGGAAGCGAGCTGCGACGCTGGTTGCGCAGTGTGCGCCGAGGTTGCCGCCGCTTGCGCGGCAGACACGGTTCTGCTGGTCGGGGAGGCGGGCCACATTGGGAGGCACACCACAAGCAAGATCAGGGACAGACAGCGATGGACACTCGTGCGCATACGTACTTCCTTCACGGCGAGGCAGGGCAACACTTGCGGAATATGCAGGCACCAGACGACGATCTCGTGCCGAGATCGCTGGCTACTCTGAACGGCGCACGCCAGGTGGACAGGCGTGCGGGCAAGCTACGGTTATCGGTTAGACCAACGGGAGCATTCTTTCATTGACAGATTGCGAGCTAGGTTGCGAGTGCCCTAAGGGTAGCCGCAGTTGTCCATGCTGGATGTAGTACTTTAGTCCCAACTCTCCCTAGGGCAAGTGGTACTAAAAATCTCTCGATCTCCCGCAAAAGTGGGATTCCAGGCGCGCGGAGTGTCCAACGCAAGTACTAACATATGCTAGCATGTGGATAACCGACACTGCGGTAAATCAGCAAGGAGTGAGGAAACGCATGACCGAACAACCTTCCGTACTCGCGCCGTTCTACAAGGGCTGGGACAACTACCAGCAGCTCCTCGTCAACGTGATCGCTCCACTCTCGGATGAGCAGCTAGAGCTACGTCCAGGCGGCGATCTGCGCTCGGTGCGCATGATCGCGCTGCATATCATTGGTGCGCGGGCGCGCTGGCTGTACTACGTGCTCCACGAAGGCGACGACAACATCAAAGCGCTGGGTATCTGGGATCGCCCAGGCGAGCCCGCGCGCTCAGCCGCCGAGATTGTGACGGGCCTGGAAACAACCTGGCAGGTACTGCAAGCCGGCTTAGAGCGCTGGACGCCCGCTGAGCTGGAAGAGATGCTGCAGGAAACCGAGAGCGAGGAAGAAGAGCCTGAATCGTTTAGCCGCCAGTGGGTCATCTGGCATTTGATCGAGCACGATCTGCATCATGGCGGCGAGCTGTCGTTTCTGCTGGGCATGCACAGCGTGCCGGCGATCGATCTGTAAGCGATCTGTAGCAGCCGCGACAAACAGCTTTTACCGGAACCACGGCAGCATGATCGATCGACCATGCTGCCGTGGGTTGTTCTGCGCCGTGGGTTGGCTAGCTCATCAGCGCCTGGGCCAGCGCCGGGAACGCCGCGAACGCGCTGTAGAACTCATTGCCGGCGGGCGTCGGCGTGGGATACGAGCTAAACTTGGCGATCACCAGCTGCGCCGTCGGATCGATATACAGATGCTGGCCGCCGTAGCCGAGCGCATAGTACGCGCCGTGCCCGTTGTGCGTCATCCACCACTGATGGTGATACGAGTGGCCCTGGTTGATCGGGCTAGCCGCCGGGCCGCGCGCAAAGGCCGCCGGGTCCGCGCCGCGCTCCATATCCGCCACCACCGCGCCCGGCACAATCTGCTGGCCGTTAAACTGGCCCTGTTGCAGCAGCATCTGGCCGAAGCGTGCCATATCGCGCAGGGTTGTGATCAAACCTGAGCCGGCGGTCTCCACCGTACCCTCCGCCACGATCCAGAAAGCGTCGCGCTCCGCCCCAAGCTTTGACCAGATGCGCTCCTGCATGGCGGCGGCCAGCGACTGGTTCAGCACACGCCGGATCAGCCAGGCCAGCACGTCGGTGTTGGGCGTGATGTAGGCGAAGCGCTCGCCATGCGCACCTGCTTTTTGCATGATCGGCAAAACATCGTACGCTGTCTCAGCGCCGACATAGCCCTCGGGCTTAGCGCGCCAGCCCATAGCCACGCTGTACTGCCAATTCTCGGACTCGGGATCGGTCGCGTCTTCGCGAAAGCGCATCGCCGTGGTCATATCCATCACCTGGCGCACAGTCGCATCGCCGAAGCCGCTCTCGGCCAGCTCGGGCAGATAGCTGGCGACCAGGGCCTCGGGATCGAGCAGGCCCTCGTGCGCCAGCATCGCGGCGATTGTGCCGGTCATGGATTTGCTGCACGAGGCCCAGGCATGCAGCGTGTGCGGCTGCATCCCGTTCAGGTAGCGCTCGTAGATGATCTTGCCGCCATGCAGCACAACGATGCCGTCGGTGTAGCTCAGCTCGACCATGTCGTCAAAGGTGAACTGCGTGCCGGCACGGTTGCTGTAGGTGATCTGGTCCAGATCGCGGAGATCGTAGGCAAGCTCGGCCACCGGCCCGCTGCCACGCCACACATCGGCGGTGCGATTCAGCTGGAGCTCGTGCTGGAAGCTCCAACGGTTGTACGGCCCCAAAAGCTGGTTGGCATGCGTCACCCGCTTATCGGCGGACGGTGGAAACCCGATCATCAGGCCCAGATCAGCCGCAGTGAGCGGTTTTGGTTGCGCGGTCACAGTCTGCTCCTTATTTGTAACCAAAGCTATTCGGGCAAGCGGCTAAGATCGCGCAGACGTTCAACTTGTGAGCGCAGTACCCGCCGATTCTGCTGTGGGTTGGCGACCGAAGGATCGGGCACCCATTCCAGCACGCCGTTGTCCATCGCCCGCGCGATGCGCATACGGTTGGCCTGGGTATTTTCGCCAAAGGCCAGCGCCGCCGCGTTGCTGATGGTGATCAGATCATCGCCCGAAATCCACCAGCGCACCCGCGAAGCCAGCACGCCGATCTCGGTTTGCCAGAAGCTGGCGGGCACAATCCGCGTCGTTTGCAGCGCGTTGCCCAGCAGCAGATCCAGCAACTGCGCCAGCGTTTGCTCGACTTGCTGCACCAGCGCGTCGGTGCGACGGTACTCGCCATTCGCCACGCCGACCAGCAGCGCCAGGTCATGGCGCAGGCGGCTATCCTCGCCCAGCTCATCCCCGCGCTCGGGAGCGGGCGGCACTCCGAGCGCCAGGCCCAGAGCCTGGTAGCGCTGGCGCACAAGCGCTGCGATCTCGTGGATCAGCGCGTCGCCAAACAAAGCCATAGCTTGAAATCCTTTGTAATGCGTATGTAGCTTGTATGCCCCTAATATAACGATAGTAACGTTAGTTGTCAAGAAAGATTTTGTTGCTTGCCATCTATGCGATCCAAGAGCGACGCGGCGGCGATACTCGGCACCTCAGCTAAATCTGCGCCGTATTCGGTACAATACAGCCTGACGCACATCCGCCACCTTAAATCCCATTCACCATCTTTCATAACCCTGCTGCCCCAACGGTTCGCGGAAACAGTCGCTCAGCAGACATAACCTCGCATATGCCCAACACCAGCCGGCGCGTGTCAAAGATCCTGGAGCAC
>JAFAYS010000958.1 GCA_019240175.1 Chloroflexota bacterium
CGAACTGATCGGGATTGGGGAACTGCGCCGGGTCGTAGTTGGCGGCGGCGAGACACACGTTAACTTGCTGTCCGGCCTTGATCGTGTGACCGCCCAGCTGTAGATCGGTGGTAGCGGCGCGAACAACCATCGGGAAGGCGGTCTCGCAGCGCAGCACTTCCTCGACAGCAGACTCGGCCAGCGCTGGGTTGGCGCGCAGCAATTCCAGCTGATCGGGATCGCGCAGCAAATGCCAGATGCCGCTGGCGACCGTCGCGGTGGTGGAGTGATGGCCGGCGTGCAGCATCAAAATGCAGTTGGCGATCAGCTCGGTCTCGTCCAGGCGGCTGCCCTGCTCCTCGGCGGCAATCAGATTCGTGATCAGATCGTCGCGTGGCTCCTGGCGACGCGCGGCGATCAGCTCGCCGATATGCGCGACCATTTGCTCGGTGACCTGGTTGAGCAGCGGAATTGTGGTC
The DNA here is from genome assembly GCA_019240175.1 of Chloroflexota bacterium. Taxonomy (GTDB): domain Bacteria; phylum Chloroflexota; class Chloroflexia; order Chloroflexales; family Kallotenuaceae; genus LB3-1. The sequence goes on from JAFAYS010000958.1 coordinate 459, forward strand.
TCGTTGCCGATCACGCCGATCGCAAAGTACATGCCGACCGTGCTCGACCAATGCTTGAAGAGCGCGTAGTCAGCCTGAGGCGCGCCCAGCAGCTCAGTAATCACCATCACCGGCAGCGGCGCGGCAAAGTCGGCAACTAGATCCATCTGCCCGCGCTCCACAATCGCATCGATCAGATCATCCGTCAGCGTTTGAATATTGTCGCGCATCTGCTGGACGATTCGCGGCGTGAACCCGGCGCTGAAGAGCTGGCGCAGCCGGCGATGATCGGCGTAATCCTGAAAGACCAGCCAGCGGCCCAGCGTCGTGTCGGCGGGCACCAGCATCTCGCGCAGATGCGCCGGCAAATGCTCGATCTGCGCCGTGCGTGTGAGCGCGGACGACAGCCGTGGATCGAGCAGCGCCGCCTTGACATCGGCGTAGCGCATCACGACCCAGCTATTGAGGAACGGGCTCCAGTAGATCGGAGTTTGGTCGCGAACCCGGCTATAGTGCGGGTAGGGCTCGGCAAGCATGTCTGGGCCGAACGGATCGCCGCCTGCGGCAACGGGCAAGGCCGAAGAGGTCATATGGCTGCTCCTTGTGTGTTTAAACAACCGGCCAAACGTGGAGCAAAACAAGAGGATGCGCGCGCTGAGCGCCTGCACTGAGCACGAGTATAGCACGCCTCCGATCGCGCTGGCTCACCAAAAAGACTAACCGGCAACACGGTCTTTTTGCCGCGTGAAGCGGAGATGCGATCCAGTATAATCAGCCGCGATTGTTGTCGATCTTCTTTTTTGCCAAGCACACAGCGCGCTACTTATGGAGGCCAGCATGTTCAAACACGACCTGGGCGATGGAGCTGATCTGCGGATCTTTGATCGTGTGCAGGCTCCTGCATTTTTGACGCTCGTCGAAGCGAATCGTGACCATTTCGGGGCCTGGCTGGACTGGGCCTATACCATAACCACAGTCGAAGACGCGCAAGCCTTTATCAAGCGCGGCATGAGTCGCTACGCCGAAGATGGCCTGCCCTGGACCAGCATCTGGCTGGACGGTCGCATGGTCGGCGGGATTTTGTTCTTTCCTGTGGATTGGCACGCGCGCTCGACGATGATCGGCTACTGGCTGGGCCAGGAGGCCACCGGACGCGGCGTGATGTCGCGGGCCATCAGGGCGATGCTGGGCGTTGCCTTCGATGATCTCAAGCTGAACCGTATCACGCTTGAGGCCGAGGTCAACAACCGTCCGTCGCGGGCCGTGGCCGAGCGTGTGGGCTTTGCTTTCGAGGGCGTGCATCGGCACGGCTGGGTGCGCGGCGGTAACTTTGTCGATATGGCGGCCTACGCGATGCTGGCCAGCGACTGGCAGCGGCTCAAGGCCGAGCGTTGATACATATCCAGATCGCTGTGGGTGCGCTACAATACACGCCAGTTCCCGCCGCTTAAAGCCACAGGATACGATCATGCTCACCTCGGATCTTGTTTGCGCCGCTACAGGTCGTCTGCCTGCGTTTGCCGCTGCTATCTTTGTGCTGTCGGACAGTGCAGTACTGCAACGCTCAAGTATGCTCGGGCTGCTGGCGGCGCTGGCGCTGCTGTTGGCGATGGGCGCGCTGGGCGTGGCGCTGCTGCGTCGTCTGGCGCGGCTGCTCGATCCGTTGGAGCAGCTTGTGTACGGCGTGCCGCTGGGCGTGGTGATCGCGTCGCTGGTGCTGCTGGCGCTGGCGATCCTGTTTGGTCTCAGCCCGCTGCTCGTCGCGGCGATCGGCGTGGGCTCGGTGCTGGCGGCTGCCTTGATCTGGCCCGACTGGCGCTCGCTGCGTGGGCTGGGGATGCATCGCTTTGGGGAGCAGCCGTCCAGCGGGATCGTTGCCGTGCAGCCACGGACGATCTGGCCGGCGCTGGGTCTGCTGCCGCTGCTGGTGCTGGGCGGCTTCGCGCTGCGCTGGGCGCTCTTCTGGGCCGGCGGGCTGAACTACACGGCGGATGGCCTCTGGGCCGGGCATGTCAACATCTGGGGCGACTGGCCGCAGCATCTCGGCGATGTGACATCGTTTGCCTACAGCGCGAACTTCCCGCCGATGCATCCACGGCTGGTCGGCCATCCTCACGATTACCACTATCTGGCCGCGCTGACCTCGGCGGCCTGGGTGACATTGAGCGTCGATCCGGCGACCTCGCTGACGCTGCATAGTTTTCTCTTCTCGCTGCTGGTGCTGGGCGGGCTGTACGCTTTTGCTAGGCGGCTCACCGGCGATCGCGGCGTGGCGGCGCTGATGCTGATCCTGTTTCTGCTGGGCGGCGGCCTGGGCTGGCTGCTGACGATCGCGGATCTCCGCGCGTCGGATACGCCCTGGGCTACGTTCTGGCAGCAGCCGTGGAACGCCAGCCGCCAGGGACAGGCCAACTTTCGCTGGGAAAACATGTACTTCGCGTTTATCATGCCCCAGCGCGGCTATCTTTACGGCATGCCGCTGGGCCTGCTCTGCCTCACGCTGCTGCTGATCGGCGTCGAGCAGAGCGCGGCGCGCTGGTTTGGGCTGGCCGGGATTGTCGCGGCGCTGCTGCCGCTGGCGCATCTGAGCACGCTGCTCTCGCTGGCACTGATCACGCCGTTTCTGTTTCTGCTTTTTCCCTCGCGCTGGTGGCTGCTTTTCTTTGGCGTGTGGGTGCTGCTGGCGGTGCCGCAGCTTTACATCCAGCAGGGCGGCGAGCGTGGCGCGACGGCGGCGCTGCGGCTACAGATCGGCTGGATCGCCAAGCCGGATGCATGGCTGTGGTTCTGGCTGAAAAACCTGGGAGCGTTCCTGCCGCTGCTGCTGGTTGCGCTGACGCAGCCGGATCTTTTGCCTAAGCGCGTCTGGCTCTTTTTGTGGGGCTTCATGCCGGCCTTCGCGATCGCCAATCTGGTGGTTTTTCAGCCCTGGGACTGGGACAACCACAAGGTGCTGGTGTACTGGTTTCTGGCGGTCTCGATCCTGGTCGCGGCGCTGCTGATGCAGACCTGGCGGCGGCAGCGATCGCCGGTGGTGCGCGGGCTGCTCGTGGTAGTTGTGCTGACAATGACGCTCTCAGGGCTGCTGATCAACTTGCACCAGCTGCTGGGCCGCAGCCGCTATCAACTGGCCAATACTGAGGAGATCGCGCTGGCCGAGCTGGTGCTAACGCAAACGCCGGCGGACGCGGTCTTCGCCGTGGGCATCCAGAATAATCATCCGGTGCCGATGCTGACTGGTCGGCGCGTGGTGATGAGCTATCCCGGCTGGCTGTGGACGCACGGCATCGACGTGACCGAGCGCGAGCGCGATCTGCGTGAGATCTATGCGTTCGGCGAGCGCGCGACCGCGCTGATCGAGCAGTACGGCGTCGACTATGTCGTGATCGGCCCTGGCGAGCGCAACGAGCTGGCGGCGAACGTTGCGGCCTTTCAGTCGCGCTATCCCGTGATGATCAGCACGCCGAATTATCAGGTCTTTGATGTGCGGTAGGTGGCGGAGAACAAAAGAACCAAGGAACAAGGGAACAAAGAAGAACAGAGAACAGAGAATCAAGAGCAAAGAACAAAGCAGATCTATTCCTTTGTTCTTTTGTGCGCCGGGGTACCCTCTGGGTCTGGCACCCGGTTCCTTTGTTTGGGTGTGGTGAGGGCCTGCTCAAGAATTCTAGATAAAGGTTTTACAATCCGGATTGGTGGATTCTGTAGGGGCGTGATTTATCACGCCCTGCTTCTTGATGTTCCGGCCAACATCTTGGTGATTTTATTCTTCTATTGTTAAGCTTTTTTTACCTGTGCATCACTGTGGGTCCTTGCATTCCGTCCATCCTCCATCTGGCGATCGCGATCTGGGAGAAGTGCTCCATAGCGCTGCCTGGCCTGCTCTGCTATCATCGCCAGGCTTTACCACGTGCGCGCTCACGACGCATCATCTGCTCCAACGCCGCTATTTGTTTTTCCTCAGCAGAAGGGATTTTCCATGCGCCTGCTCGTCCTCTCACTTTGTCTGATCCTGGGCATCATTCCAGCGATCAAGATAGCACCTGCTGCGGCGCAGCCACAGGTTGCCGCACCAGTGCCCTTTCCACTTACCCCAGAAGGCTTTGTCGGCGGTCCGACGCATATCATCAAGATTGTTGGGCAGACGGCCTATCTCGGCCAGGAAAACTCCTTCACAATCCAGGATCTGAGGACGTTTCCGCGCGTTGTGTTGCAGTCGTCGCTGCGCATGGAAGGCCGGGTTGAGGACATTGCCGTCGCTAATGGTATCGCCTACCTTGCGCTTAACAGCGGCAAGATTGCGCTGGTTGCCGTCAGCGATCCACAGCGTCCTGTGCTGCTTCACGCGTTCTCGATCGCGTTCGGGCTGGGCTTTGATCTTGAGGCAGCGGGAACGATGCTGTATGTCAACGCGATGCAGCACGGCCTACAAATCTATGATGTCGGCAATCCACAGGCACCGCTGCTCAAGAGTACGTACCCGGTATGGATCACCGACACAACCGTCGGTCGCGATCTGCTGGTGATCGGGAACATTGTCTATGCGATCAGTAGCTCGGGGGCCGCGCCCGGCGTGCATGTGATCGACGTCAGCAATCCCGCCGCGCCAAGTCTCGTGCGCATCATCCCAAAGTCACAGACCGACACGAGGATCAATGCGCTTACTGTCAGCGCTGGGCGCTTATATGTGGGCGAGGATTATCGTCTGCGCATCTTTGATCTGGCAGTGCCAACCAATCCTACGCTACTCGGCTCGTATGTTACTGGTGTGGGGGATGTGGTAGTTGCCAATCAGCGGGCCTATGTGGTTAGTAATTATCTCGAAATCATCGATGTATCGACGCCCGGCGATCCGCAGTCGCTGGGCTTCAAGCTTTTGCGCGGCAGCGACACGCGCGCCGAAGTTTTGGGCACATCGCTGTTGGTGGCCGAGGGCACATATGGCCTGACGGCCTTTGATGTGAGCAATCCTGCCGCGCTACGAACGATTCAGCATACCGCTGTGGGCGGCGAAGCCTGGGATCTGGATGTGGTCGGCGATACAGCGTATGTCGGCACGATCAACGGCTTGCAAATTGTCGATATCAGCGATCCCACGCATCCACGTGTCCGCTCCGTCTTCGGCCAGGATGTGGTCGGCGTTAAGGTGGTTGGCGGTCGCGCCTACCTGTCGATTCTGCCGCTCGGCGATGCTTTCGAGGCGTTTATAGGGCTGCAAGTGGTCGATGTGCAGAACGCGGATCAACCGCTGTTGCTGGGGAGTATTGAGGCGGACAGCACACCCTGGCGCGTAGATGTTGTCGGCACACGGGTTTACTGGCTCAACCGAAGTCACGTGGATATTCTGGATGCCAGCGATCCGGCGGCGATTCGGCGCGTCGGTTACTCCCTCGTCTCCGAGTCCAACGACATCGAGATCGTAGGCGATCGGATGTATCTCGCCGCGCGTCGAGGGATGATGATCAGTGATTTGGATGGGGTGAGTGAGTGGGTTTTCGATATCGGGGAAAGCTGTTTTACTACCGGCCTGGATGTAGTTGGGTCGCTGGCCTATCTCGCGATGGGCGACTGTGGCCTGGTGATCGTAGATCTGAACGATCGCAGCCAGCCACCATTTTTGCGGCAGGTGGGGCGGCTTCAGATGCCCACGTATGACGTAGCTGTTGTGGGTGGAGTCGCGCTGGTGACGAATATCTACGCTGACGGCGCGCTCTCCGTTGTCGACGTCAGCAATCCAGCCCAGCCTACGATTCGCGATCACTCGGCTATTTCGGCGTGGGGCTACGATGTGCAGGTGCAGGTGCAGGGCGATCGCGCTTTTGTGTCCAGCGATAAGCTTGGCCTGCAAATCTTCAAAACGCCGCTCCGATACACCTTCTTGCCACTGGCCCGCCAGCAGTAGTGCTTGCCACACATCAACGCCATTACATTCGCGCTTACCCGACAGAAGGGATCTGTTCATGCGTCTGCTTATTCTCTGGCTGTGTCTCGCTCTGGCAATCATTCCCTCAGCCAGAGTCATACCGGTTGCGGCTGCGCCTGAGGTTGCAGCGCCGCTACCCTTTCCGATCACGCACGAAGGGCATTTCGGCGGCCACGTTCGCATTGTCAAAGTCGAGGGGCAGACCGGCTACCTGGCCGAGGGAAACTATTTCACGATCCTGGATCTGCGCGCACTGCCGCAGATTGCGCCGCTGGCTTCGCTGCCGCTGACTGGCCCGGTGTACGATATTGCGATCGCCGGCTCGCGGGCCTACCTGGCTGTCGCAAACGTCGGTCTGGTCGTGGTCAATATGGCCAACCTGCAGCAGCCCAGTGTGATCGCGACGGTGCCGCTGAGTGGTGCCAGCACGCCCGACGACGTGGAGGTCGCCGGCACCGTGGTCTATCTGCGCACTCGCGGCGACGGCCTGCGCATCTACGATCTGCAAACGCCCGGCGCGCCCGAGCAGCTCGGCCACTATGCGGCCCAGTTCGATCAGCTGAGTCCTGGCACGACCCTCGCACGCCACGGCACGACGCTCTACGCTGTGACGAATACGCTCAGTATCAGGGGCGTACATGTGATCGACGCGAGTAATCCCCATGCGCCAAGCCTGGCCCGCATCATTCCATCGTCAAACGATGGCGT